>JAHITX010000020.1 GCA_018817425.1 Pseudomonadota bacterium | reverse complement strand
TCCTTTGCGGGTATTAAACACCAATGGAAAACCGGTCTTCTTTTCAGAACACATCGCTTTCTCTTGGTGTATCATATCTCTCCCTTCCACGCTTCAGTTTATCCCTTTGGTTAATTTGCGAAGCAATCTACGAGCTCCTTTCGAAGTTGTTGTTTAGTATCAAAATACTAATACCAGAATGCCTCGCTTTCCTGAGGTTCCATCAGGTTTCCATATTTCCCGATAAATCTTAAGTCTTGAAAAGAATCGGTAAATAAACATTCTTTATGCAAAACATCTAATGCCAAAGGATGTATTAAAAAAAGGTTGCTTGTGTTTATGAATATATTTTGAACTTTGTTGCAATTATCTTTCAATACTTCAATCAGCTGTATTGCTGAAAAACCATTAAATTCGCCTATCAGATCAATGTGAAGATTAGATTTCTTTAACCGGGTAATAATTTTAAAATTTGTGGCCATTTATTTAACCTTTTTTTAATAGCAATATAGCGTCTGTCAAAAATATGTTCAGGGTATGTGGGGGATAGGGGAGTATCCTGAACAATCTATTTACCGCTGTCGGGATAGATATTATGACAGACGCTATATGCCTTATTTGAAAACTGATTAATATTATTAAGGTTAATTCCATGTTATTATTATTTTTCAATGCTCATATTACGAACGTTAAAATGACAGAGAAAATGTTTCAAGCTCTGAATAATTGTTGGAGCATGATACCACATCAATTAATGTTGTCTGTAAATGGTTAATTATTTGACATTTATTTGTACAATCAGGAAGCTTATGGTTTAATTTGCAATCCCTGCACGGACTTTTTTTAACATAGCCGATATCACACTCGAGCTTTTTTACGTTTAAGATCTTCAACTTGCTAGGCATTTTATAGTCCTTTCCGTTTTGAATTATTGTTTAGAAGTAAACCGATTAACCTATCAAATAGCCTGTATTTTTATTAACTTTTGATTTTTACTTTGACTAAAATTACTGACTTTGTAAATAGGGTGAAGGATTCATTTTGCTTAGGGGAATTCCCCATTTTAAGGATTTAATAGTTTCAATAATCATGGAAAAGTAATAGGTTTAATAATAAACTGAAAGTAATGCTGCCGTTTGGCTACATGACTCTGTCATCGACTCTTTTCGAGGTTATGCTCTACATTAATTTAATTAGAGGAAAACTCCCGGTTTTAGCGGGAGGCCCCAGATTTTGAAAATTCCGGGAATATAAAAAACCTTCTCTATGTTAGAGGAAACATTACCTTCAGATACTGTAATAATTCTATTTCAATTTGAGTAGTTAATAAATTCAAGTATCAGGAATATGACGATCGAGTGCGTTGCGTATTTTTTCAGCAAAATCTTTTAATCTAAAAGGTTTTTGTATAAAATTAATATTTTCTTTCAACATTTCCGGACTAAAGATTGTTTCAGGCAGGCAACCTGATATATAAATGCATTGCATATCAGGTCTTATGTTAGTTAGTGTTTTCGCAAGTTTCAGGCCATTCATAACAGGCATCATAATATCTGTTATCAGCATATGAATCTTGCCTCTATAGCTTTTAGCAATATGAATAGCAGCATCAGGGTCAGCGGCAGCTAATACGGTATATTTTTGTTGTTCCAAAAATTCCTTGCAAAGTTCAAGCATAGCTTTTTCATCATCCGTCAAAAGCAGTGTCTCTTTTTCACAAACAATGTTATCCAAAAGCATTTTGGATTTGATATAGATGGGGTTTTCGTTATTAATATTTATCATGCTGTACCTTTTTGCGGTTGAAAGTGGCTCTTTAGTAAGGTCATGAATAAACAAAATAAAACCATGCGGGCTAATCTATTTATCAAATATATTAGCACAGAATCACCTACAAATAGCATACAGATACTTATATTTTTTAAAAGATAATTAAAAAAACGGCTATTGTAAATAGGGCGAAAGGTTCAATTGAAGTAAATATGATTTCATGCGCCCTTGTTGCAAGCGAGTTTATGAGCCTCTTTCATGCAAACCCTTCTCCCTTTTCATACAGTATCCAATTTTGCTTGCCCTGCCGCTGGTAGTGCAGCTCGCTTAATGGAGCAATAAGGTGTATCCGCCAGTCATGATTAGGATCTGCCGCAGCCAGTTCTTCTGCCTGGACTACAGACATGTAATTGGCATAAGCGGGTGCTGACATTTCATCATACATATATAAACATTCGTTGTTTTTGGTTAATAATGCTAATCCGAATCCAACCATAATTACTTTATCCATAGGCAGAATTGTCTTATGGAAACCATAATAAGGATGTATTCCATCCCGGTCTTTGATACAGGGAAGCGGTTTATATCCTGATTCTGTGTAAAATACGGAAAGACTTTTATTAGAATTTATTATATTGTTAGTGGCTATCATATATCTTCTCCTTTACTCAACTTTGACCTCAATAAGTTTAGGCTTTGATTACAAACTCGGTATCGGTTTCAGAAATATCTACACTCGGAGCCCAGTCACCTGCGGTAATTAACTCATGGCCTCCGCTGCGGGGTTGGCCCAATGCTTTTGTATAACGATCAAACATGTCTTCTATTTCTCTCCAGGGATTCCATTTCATTAGTTCCATTGTGGACCTCCATTTTTTAATTTGTTATTTTTGATATGAATGATCTCTAATGGTGCCGATTGTTTTCTGGACTGCAATTTACTAAAATTATCGACTTTGTAAATAAGGGGAAAGGTTCATTTTGCTTAGGAGAATTTCCCATTTTAATGAATTAAAAGCAGGTCAGGGACGGATAATCTCATGCCTTTTATTGTTAATCAGCCAGAGGTTTAAAAAGAGGTTTAAAAAATTGACATGCAGGCCGATTGATGTATTATTTTACTAGGATGAAGCGTTGAATAAATTGCTTACTCCGATATGGCTTTATATCGCTTTATCTATATATAACTCAGATTCAAATCCGGATACATTATGATAACTGGCCAACCTGAAAAGAAAACTTCCATGAAGAACAGCGACTTTGAATTATGTACTTCGAGCCTTAGAAGCAGGGCGGAAGCTGTTTACACCCAGAGAAGTAAAAGTGATAAAGAATTGTATGATAAAGATGTGAATGTGCTTATTCACGAACTTGAGGTGCATCAGATTGAGCTTGAGATGCAAAACGAGGAACTCCTGAAAACGCAGGTAGAACTGAATGTCTCATTAGACAGATATTTCGAACTTTACGATCTGGCGCCTGTAGGCTATTTCACGCTGGATGGCCAAAATCGGATTATTCAGGCCAATTTGACAATTGCAGAACTTTTGGGGGTTACAAGAAGCATGTTGATCGGAGTTCATTTTTCACAATTTGTTCTTCCGGAATCTCAGGATAATTACTATCTGTACTTAAAAAAAGTTGTAAATACCGGGCAGGAGCAGTCCTGCGAACTGCGTTTAAAAAATAATGGGCACGGGCTTTTTGCCCATATACATATGGTTCCGGTGCTGGATAATCATAAGATGGTTTGCGAACTGCGGGTTGTGGTGACGGATTTAAGTGCTCTTAAAGATATACAACTAGTATATGAAAAGGTCCGCGGTGAGCTGGAATCCAAAATTGAGGAACGAACCAGGCAGTTGAAAAGCACTAATCAGGCCCTTAAAGCTGAGATTGCCAGACGCAAGAAAACTGAAAAAACGTTGAAAGAAAACGAAAGGTTCAGCAAAAGTCTGGTGGAAAACAGTCCGATTCCAATTCAGGTCATAAATCCTGATACTTCGATCAGATATGTAAACCCGGCCATGGAGAAACAAACCGGCTTTTCAGGTATGGAGATTGTTGGGAGGAAGCCGCCCTATCCATGGTGGAGAGAAGAAGCGCTTGAGGAGATGTTGTGTTCTTTTCAGGAAGCAATCTCAATGGGGGCTCGCGAACTTGAGCAGGTTTTCAGAAGTAAAAAAGGAGAGGACTTTGTTGTGCATATATATTGTTTACCCGTCAAGCAATCAGGCAGGCCTCTCTACTATCTGTCAAGTTGGATTAACATTACACTGGAAAAACACCTGTTAAACGAAGTCTGGGAAAAAGAGAGGCTTTTTCGGGATATTTCTCAAAGCACAACGGATTGGATCTGGGAGCTGGATAGAGAATTCAGGTTTCGGTTTGCCACAGGAAAGGTATTTGAGGTAATGGGTTATATTCCTGAGGAGCTTATCGGAAAATCATTGGTAGAATTTATCAGAAAAGAGGATGTAGCAGCATTAACCGATGCTGTCAAAAAACTGGAAAATCAAAGAAAACCCGTTGTTGATTTTGGTGCATGGTGGGTGACCAAGGGGAGAGAAGAAGTATTTTTGATCACAAACGGCCTGCCTCTTTTTGACAATCAGGGAAATCTTTCGGGATATAGGGGTTGCGCTAAAAACATAACAGAGCAGAAAAAGGCGAAAGATCTGGTGCTCCAATTAAGCGGCCAATTATTGCAGGCGCAGGAGACTGAACGTAAGGTTATATCCTGGCATTTGCACGACCATGTGGCTCAGGATCTTGCTGCTGTAAAAATAACTTGTGACGGTCTCCTGACCGAAAAGAAAGGGCTTTCTACCGGTGTACGGCATGAAATTGAAAAGTTGTCCGGTTTACTCCGGCAGTGTATCGGTAACGTGCGCGATATGTCATATGACTTGAGGCCTCCCGGTTTAAATAAGTTTGGGCTGATTCAGGCAATTCGTGAACATTGTGCAATATATTCGAAAAAAACCGGTTTATCAGTTGAATTTTCTTCTTCAGATATTGATGGATTGCAACTTGATGACAATGTACAGATCAACCTTTATCGTATTGTTCAGGAGGGGCTTCGAAATGTCCATAGGCATGCGCTTGCGGAAAAAGCTGTTGTTGAATTGATTTGTGCAGGTTCGAAAATAAAGCTTGATATTACTGATAACGGGACAGGTTTTGAAGCGGTTAAGGAATTGTCGAAAGGCGCCTTGGGGATGGGACTACGGGTTATGATGGAACGGGTGAGGGCCGCAGGAGGCCAGATGAAAATACTTTCCAGGCCGGGATTCGGAACTAAAATATCTGTAAAAATACCGCTTTGACGGTTATCAGTTAACAGTTTACGGTTGACAGTAAACCGTAAACGTTTCTTTCCGTATATTTATTAGCTATCCAGCGTATTGCGTATTGTTTCGGCAAAAACTTTCAATCTAAGAGGCTTTTGTATAAAATTTATATTTCTTTTAAGCATTTCCGGATTAAAGATTGTTTCAGGCATGTAGCCTGATATAAAAATGCATTTCATATCAGGCCTTATGATACTGAGCATTTTGGCAAGCTCCAGGCCGTTTATAACGGGCATTATAATATCACTTATCAGCATATGAATCTTCTCACTATAGTCCTTAGCAATACGAATCGCGGCTTCAGGAGCATCGGCAGTTAATACTGTGTATTTTTGTTGTTCCAAAAATTCCCTGCAAAGTTCAAGTATGGCTTTCTCATCATCTACCAAAAGCAGAGTTTCCTTTTTGTAAACAGTGTTATCCAAATACATTTTAGATTTGATACGGACGGGTTTTTCACTATAAGTATGTATCATGCTGCACCTCTTAGCAGTTGAAATTGGCGTTTGTTTTTTTGCGTAAAATGCTTTCTGTATTTTTCTTATCCATTATAGTTGGTTATGTAGCACACTATAACCTACAAAGAGCATACGAATACCCATATATTTTTAAAAAGATAATTTAAAAAACGGCTATTGTAAATAGGGTGAAAGGTTTAATTTATTAGGTAAATTGCCTATGAGCCAGTTTCAAAACGTCCCATTTTGGCCGATCTCTGCGTTGGGGGAAAATTTCAATCCTCGAAATACTCCATGTATTCCTGCGGTTAAAATTTTCCCCCGCCTTGAGCTTGACCAAACTGAAACGTTTTGAAAGTGGCTCCTATGATTGGATTTGTTTATATGAATATACGGAGATGATCAGCCTTTCCAGAGATCGACATCAATAAGGCCAAGTTTGGCTGCATAACGTACCAGTTCTATGGTGCTGTGAAGATCAAGTTTGCTCATAATGCTGGCCCGGTGATTTTCAACGGTTTTTGGGCTTATGAAAAGCTTTTCAGCTATAGTTTTTGGAGTCATTCCTTCAGCCAACAGGCGCAATATTTCCTGTTCCCTTGGAGTCAGTGCCCCATAAGCAAGGTCTTTTACTTTTGTCTTTTTTGTGGGTGTTTCCATTAAGCGGTTAGCAACTTCTTGGGAAAGAGAACTGTCTAAAAAATATTCGCCTTTTGAGATTGCATCAAGACCTTTGATTAATCCGCTTGCAGCCGATTCTTTTACCACATATCCGGTTGCGCCTGCCTGAAACGATTCGGCGATATAATCGATTTTTGAATGCATGCTTAAAATAAGTACGCGTGTTTCAGGCAGAAAACTTAGTATTTCGCGGGTGACATCCATACCGTTTTGATCCGGCAGAGATATATCCATAACTACAAGTTCGGGCTTGAGTTTTTTTGCTTTTTGAATTGCTTCCTTGCCTGTTCCTGCTTCATCCACTACTTCGTATTCGGATTGTTTATCAAGAAGCGCCTTGATTCCCTGACGGAAAAGAGGGTGATCATCAACTATCAGTACTGTTTTCTTTGAGGCCATATTTTTTTTCCTTTAAAGGAATTTCTATCAGAATCTTAGTTCCTTTTCCCGGATGAGAAGTTACATTCATTTTGCCGTCAAGCAGACTGACCCTTTCTTCCATGCTGCGAAGTCCCATTCGTTTTTCCTTTGTTAATCCTGCCAGACGTTTTTTTACATCAAATCCCATGCCGTTGTCTTCTATGCGAAGGATGATGTTAGGATAAGAAGCAACAAGCTTGATAACTGCATGTCCGGCATTGGCATGTTTCCTGATATTGTTAAGTCCCTCCTGAACCAGGCGGTAAAGATTTATCTCGATATCCGGTTCCAGGTATATATTGTCTATGCCTGCATCACTATAATCTATAGCAAGTTGTGTCTTTTTGGAAAAATCCTTGCAGTATTGATATATTGTTGATCCGATCCCGAACTGATCAAGACCCGGAGGCCGTAAATCATAAGACATATCCCTTACCGCAGTTATTATACTCTGAAGAATATTAGTTTGTTCCAGAATTCTTTTTTTAATATCTACAGCAGGCCGACCATTGTCGTCAAGGAGGGTTTCGTTTCCGATTTTGAGCATTGAAAGATCCTGAGCGATTTTATCGTGCAGATCGCGGGAAATCATCTGGCGTTCCATTTCCTGAGCAGCAAGCAATTGTTGTGAAAGCCTGTGAATGTTTTCATTAGCTTTTTTACGCTCGGTATTGTCTTGAACAAGGACCAAATAGCCTGATGAATGAAGGTCATCTATGGTGCCTATTTTTTTTATAAGTATATCAATGTCAATATTACCCGACTTATTTGTATCGTATAATCCCGTGCTTTTTATTAATTCTAAATTGTAAGAGAGTTCGGCCTGGACGCTTTCACTATTAAATAATTTTGATTTTATTGAATCAGGGATATTAGCATCATCAAAGAGATTAGATTTTTTTAAATTTTCAGAATCACAAATTCCAAATATATTCATCAGAGCTTTGTTTGTCTCGATCGGGTATCCACCGGAATCGTAAAGCCCAATGCCTATGGGAGAATTTTCAAATACAATTCTAAACCTTTCTTCGCTTTTTCGTAAAGAGATTTCAAGATTACGTTCACGGGAAATCTTTTCGATAACAAGAGGCAGGAGTGTAAAAAAATCATTAGACTTTACCAGATAATCCCAGACCCCGAGTTTCATGGCTCGTACGGCAACCATCTCATTTCCCTGACCTGTAACCATGATAACGGGAATTTTATTTCCTTCATTGTTTAGAATTTCCAAAAGCTCTATTCCGGTCATGTCCGGAAGCTGATAATCGGTAACGATGATATCAAAACTGGTTTCAATAAATTTTTCCAGAAATTCACCGGCAGATTTGAAAGAATGTATCGAGGAGAAAGGAATTTTATTTTTAATAGCACGTTCTATGAGAAAATAATGTGCATCTTCATCTTCGATAATAGCAACTTGCAGAGTTTTTGCTTTATCATCCATTATAATATCAAATCCTTATGAAAGTGAAGTGTCTATTCTTCAAATACCGGCGGCTCATTAATAAGCAGCCAGTAAGAATTTAACTGCATAATTTTTTCTTCAAATTCCTTGAATCCCACAGGTTTTGTAAGATAGCTGTTTGCATAGTGATCATATGAATTGCCAATATCTTCTTCCCGGCCTGAGGTGGTGAGCATGATTACCGGTATTTTTTTCAGTTTAGGGTCTTCCTTGATTTGTTTTAAAACCTCAATTCCATCTATACCAGGAAGCTTGATATCAAGCAGTATAAGACCGACTGTGGGATTATTAACTTTATCAGCGTATTTGCCACGGTTATAAAGATAGTCCAGAGCTTCTTCACCATCAACTGCAACAATTATGCGATTAACATTGCCGGCTTTGCGAATTGCGCGCTTGGTTAATTCCGCGTGAGCTTTTTCATCTTCTACAAGAAGAATGCTTGATGGTTCAAATATCATATTATTAAACCTCTCTATTATTTAATGTAAAGAAAAATGTACTTCCCTGTCCTGGTTCTGATGACACCCGGATCTCTCCATTATGATGTTTAATTATCCTTGCAACTATGGCAAGTCCTATGCCGGTACCTTCTCCGGCTTTTTTTGCATCAGGCAGCCGTTGGAATACCTGAAAAATAATTTTTTGATATCTGTGCTGAATACCTATACCATTATCTTTAACGAAAAAAACATCCTGTTCCCCATCTTTTTTATGTCCGATCTCAATTTCAGGTGATGGATTATCTTTTCCTATATATTTAATCGCATTTGATAGCAGGTTTTCAACAAGCTGGATCAGTCGTTTCTTTTCACCGTAAACAGCCGGAAGATTCTGACCGATATTTATAGAAATTCCTTTGGCTTCAATTTGCGGCTTCAGCATACTCATGGCAGATTCGACGATTTCTCCAAACTGTAGCGGCATCTTTTTTTCATTTACCCGGCCGATTCGGGATAATTCGATAAGATCATTTATAAGAAGCCCCATTTTTTTTGTAGCTTCACTTATATATTGAAAATAACCTTCGGCGCTTTCCGGAAGATCATTTCCAAAATCTTCGCGCAATGCTCCGATAAAACCATCAATTGTTACAATTGGTGTTTTAAGATCATGTGATATCGAATACAGAAAAGACTCCATCTCGGTATTTTTTGCAACCAGTTTTTCCATAGTATTTTTAAGTTCTATTTCATTTTTCTGAAGTGCCGCTTCCGATATTTTTCGTTTTTCAATTTCTTCAAAAGCGCTGTTTCTTGCATTACGGTACATTTCAATACGCTGAAGAAGAAGAAAGAAAACAACCGAAAGGGTAGCAGAAATTATTAGACCGAAAAGCAGGTATAATTGGTTGGGAATAGTTGTAAATTTAAATAATGACTTCCGTGGTTCAAAATGCATCTTCCATATTTTTCCGGGAAAACGGATGCCTTCCATTATAACAAACTGTTTATACAAAAGTTTCTGTTTTGTTTTAGGTTCCTTAAGATTCATATAAATCAGCCGATCGTCTTCATATATCATAATGCTGAAATTATTTGATATATTTTTTGCAATACATATATCCATAATATCCTGAACATGAAATGCTCCGTTCAAGTACCCATTAATTTTGTTTTTGTAAATCAGCGGCCAGAATGTATCAAAGGTTATTTCACCCTTACGCATTTCATGACACGGTGTTGTTTTGAATTTAAGGGTTTGCCGGACAGTTTCGAAGGTATTACGTATATCCGTATCCAAGTCATGGATATTTTTATTAACTATATCCGTATTGTATTCCTGCGGGAAAGTCCATTGAACTGTGCCATAAGGATCAATCCAGTTAATACCGAAAAAACCGGGGTAGTGGCCGAAAAAGGTTTTGGCAAACTGAATAAAACGCAGTTTACTGAAATCAGGAGGAGTTCTGTCCACCCACCTCTCGGCCAATAAATCGAGTGAAGACATTCTGGCATTCATCATGCCTTCAATACGAATTTTAACCTGTTCTGCCGATGCTTGCGTTTGTCGCAAAATCATTTTGCGCTCATCATTATTTTCATCTTTCCATAAGACAAGACTTACAGAGCAGCAAAGCAGAAAAATAACAATGGATAAAGATCTTTTGTAATGGTGAATTTTCATATTATATAAAATATTATATCTTAGCGGATTGTTACTTAAACCATTTTAAAAATATCATATTTTTTATCAAAGCATAGTTTTTTAAAAAATACTATTTATATTTTAATAGCGCTTGAAAGCAAAAAATACTTCGGTTACAAATATTCAATATACAATACCGGACAGTTTGAACTGGATTTGCTCCTTTGGTCATGATATATAAGATGGTAGTCTTAACCAAACTGAAACAATATCGGGAACATAAAAGTAGTAGAATATCTTGGGATATCAGAGAATAAGTATTGGAATAATTTTCCCAACCACTTATTTGTCAAAAATAGTTGGCTAAGTTGTAGAAAGAAATTAATTCTTTATTATTAAAAAGAAGATTATCATGAAAATTGTAATCGTAGGTGCCGGCGGTGTTGGTTCTCAATTAGCGGCACAGTTAATAGCAGATAATAAGGATGTTGTAATAATCGAGAAAAACCCTGATGTTGCTAAACATGCCTCAACTCATCTTGATTGTATTGTTATAACAGGTGAAGGAAATAATCCAAAGATTTTAAGAAAAGCCGGTATTGAAAAGGCTGATTTCTTCCTTAGCGTAACTGATTCCGATGAAGTAAATATGATTTCATGCGCCCTTGTTGCAAGCGAGTTTAAAGTGCCTAACAAGATTGCAAGGGTTAGGAATCTCGACTATTCCAGTATCAGAAATTTTGAGAAAGTTTTTCTTGGAATAGACTTTTTTGTTAATCCTGAACTGGAGGCGGCAAGAGAGATAGTAGCAAGTGTTATGTATGGAGCTTCCAGCGATTTAATGCTTTTCAGCAATGCTAATGTTCAGATGAGAAATGTTGTTATATCCAGCACTTCTTTTTTTAAAGATAAATCTTTAAGACAAATAAAGGAAAGCTTAAAAAAAGATTTTTTAATTTCATGTATAGTGCGCCAGGACAAGGTTATTATTCCATCGGGAAACACAATTATCAGGGAAAACGACAATATATATTTGGTTGCAACCCGGAATATACTGGAAGATGTTCTTAGTGAGTTTGGAAGGTCTTCTTTGATTATCAAAAATATTGTGATTGTGGGAGGTGGAAGAATTGGTAGATACACTGCAAGATATCTTATGGAGCAACACCGTAATATTAAAATCATAGATTCTGATTATGAGAATTGCAAAATTCTGGCGGATGAATTTCCCAAAGCTACTATTATACATAGTGATATTTCGGACAGGGACATTTTTGAAGAAGAGCAGTTGTATTCCTACGATTTGATTGTGACAACAACAAACAAACAGGAATTAAATATTCTTGCTGCAATCTATGCGAAGACATTTGGTATAAAAAGATCAATTGCAATTGTCACAAGAAGAAATTATCTTTCAATAGCTTCCAGTCTTGGCATAGATTCTATTGTGAGCCCTAAAAGAAGTACGGTCGATGCTGTCTTAAAATTTATAAGAAAAGGCAATATTAAAAGCATTTACAGCATCCTGACCGGAAAGGCGGAAGTAATTGAGTTTTCGGTCAATAAGAATAGTCCTATAACAGGCAAAACAATTGAAAACATAAGGCTGCCGGATAATACTTTAATACTCGCTGTAACAAGAGGTTTTGAAAGCTATATACCGGGTGGAAAATTCTTAATTCAGGAAGGCGATGATATCATAACGATAACAACAAAGGAATCTGTATCTGAGCTTGAAGAAATATTTAACAGATAAAACATGAACTATAAACTTGTATTTAAAATAATATCAATATTAATATTGATTATAACTTGCTTTCTTATATTTCCTGCGGCTGTTGCATTTTACTATAAAGAAATTTATGAATTCAAGGTATTTCTTATTATAATCGGCAGTCTTCTTTTAATTTCATCGCTATTATATTTTTTCCTAAAACCGGAAAGAAAAGATAGCCTTTCTACAAGAGACGGTTTTCTTCTTGTAACATTAAGCTGGTTGTCAGCTTCTTTTGTGGGAGCCCTGCCGTTTTATTTTACTGATTGCATTCCGGTTTTTGCGGATGCATTTTTTGAGACCATGTCCGGATTCACCACAACAGGTGCCTCTATTCTTACGAGTATTGAGTCTCTTCCTAAATCAATGCTTTTCTGGAGATCCCTGACACACTGGCTTGGAGGTATGGGGATAGTAGTTTTGGCTGTTGCAATACTTCCTATCCTTGGAATCGGAGGGCTTCAATTGATAAAGGCTGAAGCGCCCGGGCCTTCCGTTGATAAGATTTCGCCGAGAATTAAAGAGACAGCAAAAATATTATGGTATATCTATTTGGGCCTTACGATAATAGAAACTATTCTTTTAATGCTTGGAGGTATGGATTTTTTTGATGCTCTTACTCATACATTCGGAACTCTTGCAACAGGAGGCTTTTCTCCCAAAAATACAAGTGTAGGATATTACAATTCCGCTTATATCGACGGAGTAATTACAATATTTATGATTATTGCCGGCGCTAATTTTATTCTTCACTATAGAATGATAACCGGAAGATATAAGAGTATGCTCCGGGATACGGAATTTAGAGTATATATATCTATTTTTATCATAGCGGTTGTTATTATAACTATGAATCTTTACGGTACCTATTACGAGTCTTTGGGAAATTCCATCCGGCAAGCGGGCTTCCAGGCAGCATCAATACTTACAACAACAGGATATGCGACTGTTGATTATGAAAAATGGCCATTCCTTGCTCAGGCAGTATTATTCTTTTTAATGTTTATAGGTGGATGCTCGGGTTCCACAGGAGGCGGGATTAAGGTAATTCGAATATATTCCCTTCTTAAACAAGCCTATAATGAAATGAAATATCTTCTTCATCCAAGAGCTATATTTCTTTTAAAGATAAGCAGAAAGACTATTAAAAAGGATATAATGTATTCTATTTCAGGATTCTTTTTTCTTTATATATTAACGCTGCTAATAATAACATTAGTTGTAGCTTCATCAAATCAGGATGTTCTTACTTCCGTTTCAACCGCCCTGGCTACAGTCGGAAATATCGGGCCGGGTTTCGGCAATATTGGTCCAGCCGAACACTTTGGATTTTATCCGGCTTATGTGAAGTGGGTGCTGTGTTTTGCAATGCTTGCAGGCAGGTTGGAATTATATACTGTGTTGATACTTTTTACTCCTGTTTTTTGGAAAAAGTGAGATTTGTAAAGATAAATCACTTTATTTCTTAACCCAATTATTTGCTTTGTTTTCAAAATGATATGTTTTAAGGGCCAATGATCTACCCTCTCAACACTTTTAATTACACCCGGTGTTAACTTCCTTGACACTTAAGTGGTATTATTTTATATAATCCAAAAATTGTGTGCGCAATTATATTAATAGCAAATCGAATATGAATTCAATATTCTATTTGCATTATTTGAAAACCAAGCAGGATATATGGACTAATCTCATGAAAAGATTTATTTCCCCCTTATTGATTATATCGATTCTTTTTTTGCTGTTTCAATCGCCTATTTTAGCAGAATCTGCTGATTTCAGGAAAACTAAAATTGCTGTTCTTGACTTTCAGCTTCAGGGTGAGGGTTTTGAAACTCAGGATATGGGCTTAATCGTTGCGGAATGGTTTATTACAGCTCTTGTTAAGGCCGGGCGTTTTGAAGTTATCGAAAGAGGATTATTAAAAAAACTATTGGAAGAACAAAAGCTATCTATGACAGGCGTTGTTGATGCAAGCACTGCAACACAGATAGGAAAGTTTCTTGGGGTTAAAACTATAATTAGCGGTTCTGTAATGAAACTGCAAGGCGTAATTGAAATAAACGCAAGAATAATCGATGTGGAAACTGCTTCTATTATTGCAGCCGAAAATGTCAAAAGCTCAGCAGCTGTCAAGCTTCAGGATCTGGTTGTTCTGATGTCTGCAAAAATAATAAAAAACTTTCCATTGGAGGGTTATATTGTAAACAAATCCGGTTCCAAAGTTACGATTGACCTAGGGCGTATGGCCGGTGTTAAAGATGATATGGAATTTTCAGTTTATAAAGAAGGTAAAGTAATCAAGCATCCCAAAACCGGTGCGGTAATCGATGTCCAGCGGATAGAAACAGGAACAATAAAAATTACATCAATAAGGGATAAAATCGCAGAAGGGATAATTGTAAATGAAGATTCTCCCGGTTCCATTTCCTACGGGCAGCTTGTCTGCAGTATAATGGGAAAACTTCAACCGCTTGAACAAAGAGTACCGTCCAGGGATAGAGCTTTAGAAAGGGCTCTCTCATCAGGAAGATCTTCAAAGAAAGGCGAAAGCCCTGGCGATGTCGAAAGTATGCTTAAGTCTTCTAATTTGAAAGATAAAGAAGCAGCGGCCAAGATTGTTGCGAAACTTTACAGAAACGATCAGAGGATTCTTGATATAGTCAATGAGGAGCTGTTGCGAGGCTACAATAGTTCTTCCAATGACAGGTATTTTGTTAATTCTATGGCATGGCTTTGCAATGCGCTCGGGGCATCAGGAAATTCGAAATACAGATCAACTCTGGAAACTGTTTCAAATAATGCGCCTAACAGAAAACTGAAAAAATATGCGAAAAAAAATCTGAGACGTCTCAGATAGAGTATATAATGGTATAAGAGCATATATATTGACATCTCTAAATTCAAAAAAAATTCTTCTTGTTCATCCTTTAGGCTACAAAAAAGAGTCAGCGAGTAACGATATATCAAGAATAGCAAATATCATTCCGCCTATAGGTCTTGCCGGAATATCTGCCTATCTTGAAAAACGTAATATTTCCACATCTGTTATTGACTGCTATGCTGTACCCGATTCCGACCGTCTGATTCATGATTATGTGAGTATAGAAAAACCGGCTTATATTGGCTTAAGCTGTACTACCTCAACTTTTCTTGATGGGGTAAGGATAGCCAATATGGCGAAGAGAATACTTCCGGAAATACAGGTTGTTTTCGGGGGAGCGCATGTATCCGCTCTTAAAGAAAGAGTACTTAAAGATTATCCTGTCATAAATTATGTTGTTGTTGGCGAAGGAGAGGAAACGCTTGCAGAACTTATAGAAAATGGCAGGGATGGTATTTCTTCTGTTATGGGTCTTATATACCGTGAAAAAACAGGCGAGATACTCTATACGGGCCGTAGAACAAATACTCTGGAACTTGATTTACTACCTTTTCCTGCATATGAAAAACTTGACGGTTTTCCTTTAGCTTACAGAGCACCTTTATTTAATTACCCTAAAGCTCCAAGTTCAAGTTGTATAACAAGCCGTGGTTGTCCCTATGCATGCAGCTATTGTGACCGTTCGGTTTTTGGGCGTTCTTTCCGGTTTAATTCTGCTGAATACATGTATGAGCATGTTAGTTATCTTAATGAAAGATTTGGCGTAAGGCATATAATTTTCTACGATGATCAGTTCACCTTTAAAAGGGAACGGGTTATTGATTTTGCGAAAATGATGATTAACCGGCCGCTTAAATTATCCTTTAACTGCGTTGTAAGAGCGGAACATATAGATTACGATCTTTTATTGATGTTAAAAGAGGCAGGATGCTGGATGATAAGCATTGGAATAGAAACGGGCGATGAAGAACTTTTATCTCAACACAGGCAAAATGTTAACTTATCTTTTCTGTCGGAAAAGATAAGGCTGATAAAAAAAGCGGGAATTCGTACAAAAGGGCTTTTTATGATAGGACTTCCCGGTGAAACGGAAGCAGCTGTTAATAAAAGCATGGAATATGTATTTTCAAACCCGATAGATGAATTGAATATAGCAAAGTTTACTCCGTTTCCGGGTTCGCCGATTTACGAAAACATACATGAACTGGGAGAATTCAATGAAGATTGGGAACTGATGGACTGCATGAATTTTCTTTTTATACCAAATGGTATGACAAAAGATAAGCTTGAAGAGCTTTTTAAAGAATTTTATAGAAAACACTTTATGCGGCCAAAAGTATTACTTGAATATACAAGTATGCTGTGGCGTTCACCCGACAGCTGGCAAAGATTTATGCGAAATCTGCCTGATTTTATCAAGTTTGTTATAAGTAATAAAAGACTTGGAAAACCATAGGGGAGAAAATGAATATTAAATATTTTATAATCTATTGCTCACCATCAAAAACTACCGAACATGTTGCAAAGCATATTGAAAAAACATTGAAAGGGCTTGATGCAGATGTTTTTTTAAGAGACATAGGCAAAGAAGATGACCGGTTTTTTGTACTGGATCAGATTAAAGCAGCCCAGGATAAAGCAACTAATGATGAGATATGCATGTATGTAGGAACTCCGGTTTATGGCGGGCATGCGGTTTTGCCGGTTATTACTTTTCTCAATAAACTTTGTGAATCAAAGAACTGTTTTGCTGTTCCGTTTGTTACATGGGGAGGAGTTTGCAGCGGAGTTGCCCTCTGGGAAATGGGAAGAAAATTGCTTGAAAAAGGCTATAGTCTTGCTGCGGCTTTAAAGGTGGGAGCAGTTCACTCAATGTTATGGCAATCCAGGAACCCGGTATGTCAGGGCCATCCTGATATTGATGATGATAAAATTGTTACTAAACTTGTTGCAAAAGTTCACAAGGGCTTGTCAGAAGGTAATCTGCAACAGTTGCAGCTACAGAACCTCGACTACCAGCCCGAAATGCTTGGGGCTGAGCTTAAAAAAACTACAACCGAAACACTCATGCAAATCCTTCCGAAAAGAACAGTAAACGAAGAAAAATGCACTCAATGCGGTATATGTGTAGAAGAGTGTCCTTCAGATGCAATTGATATGGCTCCGTATCCGGTATTTGGAAAAGACTGTTTCGGTTGCTTTAACTGTGTCAGACTTTGCCCTGAAAACGCTATAGAAGCCGACCTTTCTGTTATTAAGGAACATATCAAAAAAAGAAAAGAATCCATAAATGAAGTTCCTTTAACCAGGGCTTTTTTTGGATAGAAGATAAAAATAGAGAGTTTAAACAATGCATATCGACGAACTAATAAAAAAAACACAATCAGGTGAAGTTCTGTCAAGAGAAGAACTCGTTTATCTTTTAAGCTTATCGCCGGATTCTTCTGAAACTTATATGGCAATGGCTGAGGCGAATCGTGTTTCAAAAGAGCTGTCGGGAGGCAAAGCTGAAGTCCATGCTCAATTTGCAATCAATCTTGCACCGTGTGCTTGTGACTGCCTATTCTGCTCTTTTGCAAAGATCAATGGTATATTCACTGAAGCAACAGAGCTTTCGCCTGAGCAGGCTGTGGTATATACCCGTCAGTTTGAGATTGACGGCGCAAATGCTGTGTACATGATGTCAACGGCCCAGTACTCTTTTGAACGCTTCCTGGAAATGTCTGTAGAGGTCAGAAAAAACCTGAAACCGGAAACAACATTGATCGCTAATGTTGGTGACCAGTCTTATAAGAATGCTGTACGGTTAAAAGATGCGGGCTTTTCCGGCGTGTATCATGCTGTCCGTCTGCGCGAGGGCAAGGATACTACTCTTTCAGTAGACAAGAGAAAGAAGAGTATAAAAAACTTCGAAGAAGCTGGTCTTGGGGTGGGCACATGCGTCGAACCCGTAGGGCCGGAACACACAAATGAGGAATTAGCCGAAATGATAGAATTCACAGCTTCCTTCAATCCTTCATTTAGCGGCGCAGCCAGACGAATTCCCATACCTGGAACCGAAATAGCAAAACGCGGAGTAATAAATGAAATGCGTATGGCTCAAATAGTCGCTGTCACAAGATTGGGAATGCCGCGATCTGTTATGGGTAATTGTACGCATGAGCCTTGCACACTGGGAGCAATAGCCGGGGCAAATCTTTTCTGGGCGGAAGTAGGCGCTAATCCAAGAGATGTTGAGGAGAAGACGGAAGAGGGCAGGGGAGAAAGCGTTAGCAGCTGTAAAACTATTTACCAGGAAAGCAATTGGGATGTATGGAGCGGCCCATCGCGCTACTATGATAGTATCAAATAAAATGTATATCGAACCCGGAAAAAGCTAAATGCCGCTGTATTTAAAATTGCAGGATTTCAGCTTTCGTGACTGTGTTATAATTAAAAAAACAGCTTTCTGTGGGTCTTCGTCATTCCAGGCTTGACCCGGAATCCAGAAAGTTTACAAGATGATGCAATACTGGATGCCGGATCGGTGTCCAGCATGACGGGATGAAATGTTTTCCGACTTTCAACGAGTCCATAATTATTTTATTGTATCAAAATTTAAACTATGACAAAATTAGATATTATTTGAAGCTTTAATAATAGTTATATAAACGAGCCAGTTTCAAAACGCCCCATTTTGGCCGATCTCTGCGTTGGACTCAAATTTTAATCCTCGAAATACGCCATGTATTCCTGCGGTTAAAATTTTCGCCCGCCTTGAGCTTGACCAAACTGAAACGTTTTGAAAGTGGCTCAAATGTTATTACTTAAGCAGGAAAATCAAAATAGATATTAGCTCTGCTAAATACATAGCTAAAAAAGAGGTCATCATGGAACTTTCAGAAATAAAAAACAAAATAGAAGGAGCCATAAAATCTTTGCCGCCCCAAAAACTAAAAATAGCTTTAGATTTTTTAGAGGATTTGCAACAAAGCGATGAAGATGAAACCAGAATGCTGTTAAACGATCCCCGATTTATGGAAGACTATCGATCTGCAAAAGAAGATATTCGTACCGGGCAAACCATAAATTGGGAAGATATTAAGCGGAATGTATAAAATAGAACTTTCCCGCAATGCTGCAAAGTTTTATTAAAAAGCCGATTTAATTACTGCTAAACGGCTTAATCTTGCCTTTACAAAGCTTTCTGAAAATCCATTCCAAAAATATAACATCAAAAAATTATCTGGCGAATTAAAAGGCAGTTACCGATTAAGAGTAGGCGATATGAGAATCATCTATTCTGTGGAGGATGAACAGCATATTGTCTATATTGAGGTTATTGGCTTCAGAGGCGATATCTATAGACACAGTTGAAATCTTGCGTTTTTAGCTTTCTCACCTAACCTGTATAGATTGGTACATTTAAATTTTTTGCAGCTTCTATTAACTTTTTATCTAACGTGGCTAAAGGAATGCCTTTTCTTATCGAAAGATCGAGATATGATGCATCATAGCTGGAAAGATTGTTTGCCCTCGCCAAAGACAGTATGTCCGCCATAATTCTTTCCGGTCGCTCATTTACTTTCGCCCGTCTTCAACCATTTCACGTATAGATAGATTGCCAAGGCTATGTTTGTCCCGAAATTTTCGGATATCGGCAATTACTTCTCTGGCATCAGTAGGTATTGCTTGGTTAACAGGTTGCAACACAGCAACAGCAATACCATGTTTCGTGATTGTTATACGTTCGCCCCTCATCACTCGCTCAAGCAATTTGGGCAGATGTGTTTTTGCTTCATATGCGCCAACTGTTTCCATAAGTTACTCCCTATACCAGTCTATCAGTATGAAAATTATTTTCCAATAACAAAAAAGATAATTAATCTTCAGCAATAATTATTTGATTTTAATATTATCACATCTTCTTTGTTCTTCTATTGACCTATATTGGTAATTCCATATCGTAAATTAGTGTTAGATAATAAAACAACAGATTGACAGATAATCATACATATGGTATTTATATTTTCAAATCGCAGGAGATTATAATCATGGATACTTTTTATAAAGATTTAGGCTTGAAGATAAAAAAAATAAGAGGAAAAACAGGATTGTCCCAAGATTCTTTGGCACAAAAACTTGGAATAAGCAGAGTGGCTGTTTCACAAATAGAATCCGGAGCCAGAAAAATCAGTGCCGAAGAGATAGTTATGCTTGCTGAAACATTTAATATTCAAACGGATGTTCTGTTGGATATAACAAAAGATATAAAAATCTTATTTGAAAAATCCACAAAGAAACAAGCAAAAAAACAGGAAATCAGAATCAGTGTTCCTCAAAGGAATTTGCAAAAATTCAAGGAAGTGCTAATCTATATCCTTGAGAAAGTCGGGTCCAAACCCAATGTCGGAGAAACGGTTCTTTATAAGCTTCTTTATTTCATGGATTTCAATTTTTATGAAAAGTATGAAGAACAATTAATAGGAGCAACTTATATAAAAAACAAGTATGGGCCGACACCTAAGGAATTTATAAAAGTCATAGAAGAAATGGAGGGAAAAGATTTAGTAAGGGTAAAAGACAATTATTTTAAATATCCGCAGACTAAATATTTACCTTTAAGAAAATCCGATCTGACTCAGCTAAAAGCACACGAAAAAGAAGTTATAGATGATGTTTTAAATACTTTGTCAAATATGAATGCTTCCGAGATCAGTGAATACTCCCATAATGATGTTCCATGGAAAACCACCGAGGATGGAGATATTATTCAATATGAAGCAGTATTTTATCGGACTTCGCCCTATTCGGTGAAAAATCGTTAGGATCGGATTGAAAATATTATGGCTAATTGTTTTGTGAATTGCGACAAATTTTATAATAACAGGAGCCGGTACAGAAAACATTGGTGTTGAGCAATTAATTATCAAAAAAGAAAATAAAAGTTCACAATAGTTATTTGATATCAAACAAATATTAATGTAAAAGTTATTTAACAAACAGCATTGGTTTCAAGCCGGTAAATTGAAGATTACATATATGAATTGTTAAGTCTATGAATAATAACAAACTTACCCGTCTTGGATACCCAATGACCTTGTTGGACAGCAGAAAATAAGAGATGAAGACGAATGACTGAATCGGAAAAAATAACCCGTAAGAAAAGAATTGACGAAAAACTCAAATCTTCTTTTTTGAATTGGGAAATTATTCATAATGATAAAGTTAATGATACATCATTGCTTGTCCGGCATGCGGTTGAAGAATATCCAACAGCAACCGGTCCGGCCGATTATGCCTTATTTGTTGAAGGGAAGCTATTTGGAATTATTGAAGCAAAAAAAATTTCGGTTGGTGCAGAAAATGTATTGGAACAGGCCAAAAGATATTCAAAAGGTGTTCCAAATACCATAGGTGAATGGCGGGAGTATAAAGTTCCTTTTCTCTATTCAACAAATGGTGAACTGATTTTTCATCTTGATGTGAGGAATAAGGGAAACTGCTCTTATCAGTTACTTGATTTTCATTCTCCTCAGGCATTGCTGGATAAATTCAACCGGGATACACAAAGCGCCGAAGCCTGGTTTAAAAAAAGGCCGGTTAATGAAATTACCCGTTTACGGCCATATCAAATAAAGGCTATCGAAGCTATTGAAAATAGTGCCTGTGATGGCACAAAGCAAATGCTTTTAGCAATGGCAACGGGTACAGGAAAAACCTTTACCCTTGTTTCTTCTATCTACCGGTTTTTAAAATCCGGCTATGCAAAAAGAATCCTCTTTCTCGTAGACAGAAGAGTATTGGCAGCCCAAACCGTGTCTGCCATTTCTGCTTTTGAAACACCGGAAGGATTAAAACTCGACAAAGAGTATGAAGTGTACAGTCAAAAGTTTAAACGGGAAGATTTAGAGGATGAATCCAATTTTGACCCGAAGTTATTACCGGAAGAATACCTAACCAATCCTAAAGAAAAACAAACTTTTATATATGTATCTACCATTCAAAGGATGTCTATAAATCTTTTGGGCAAAGAAGCGGTCAGTAACTTTGAATATGATGTTGATGCGAATAAGCTTGATATACCCATAAACGCATTCGATGTCATTATTGCTGATGAGTGCCATCGGGGATATTCAGCAAAGGAAACAGGACGGTGGAAATATGTTCTGGACTATTTTGATGCCATAAAAATCGGTCTTACCGCCACCCCTGCCACACATACTCTTGCGATGTTTAAACACAAAGTTTATTCATACAGCACCGAACAGGCCGTACTGGATGGGTATCTGGTAGATTATGATGCTGTTAAGATTAAATCCGACATTCATATCAACGGCGCTTTTCTCAAAGAAGGTGAGCTGGTCGGTGAAATAGATATGGGAACCGGAGCAGAGCAGCTTGATGAGCTTGAAGATGAGCGGGAATTTGGCGCTACGGAGATAGAGGCCAAAATCACTTCTCCGGATAGTACAAAAAAAATTATTAAAGCGATAAAAAAATACACGGACAAGCATGAAGAAGAACATAAGCGTTTCCCCAAAATGCTTATCTTTGCTGTTAATGATTTGCCTTATGTTTCCCATGCCGATGAAGTAGTCAGAACTTGCAAACAGGTTTACGGCGGGGGGGATGATTTTGTAATTAAAATCACCGGCAGCCCAACGGTTGACCGCCCGCTGCAAAAGATCCGGCAATTCAGAAACCGTCCGGAACCCAAAATCGTTGTTACTGTTGATATGCTTACAACCGGGGTTGATATTCCAGCCATTGAAATGGTTGTATTCATGCGCATGGTGAAATCCCGTATTCTCTGGGTTCAGATGCTGGGGCGCGGAACACGGTTGTGCAAAGAAATATACAAGGAAAAATTTACCATTTTTGACTGTTTTGACGGCTCACTTATTGAATATTTCAAAAATGCCACTGATTTTAATGTGAACCTCCAGCAGGAGACTGTTCCCATTTCAGAGATTATCGAAAGGATTTATGATAACCGTGATCGGGAGTATAATGTAAAACGGCTTATTAAACGGCTCCGGCGAATTGAAAAGAACATGGGAACCGAGGCGCGGGATAAATTTGCGAAATACATCCCTGATGGCGACATGAAAGCCTATGCCGATAAGCTCAAAGAAAATATTGATAAGAGTTTTACCAATACGATGCAGCTATTAATGGATAAAGATTTCCAAGACCTGTTGGAAAATTACCCCCGGCCTCAAAAGGTATTTTTTAAAGGATATGATATCGTGGATACCGTAGAGGATGAAGTCATGTTCAGGGTGGGCAGTGATTTACAGAAGCCCGAAGATTATCTCAAACTTTTTGAAGCTTTTGTAAAAAGAAACCCCGAGCAGATAGAAGCTATCGAAATACTTTTATCAAAGCCAAAACAGTGGAATACCGATGCGCTGGAAGATTTGAGGGATAAGCTGCGCAAAAGTGACTTTTCAGAAAAGGATTTACAACGTGGCCATGAACTGGTGTATAAAAAACCTCTCGCAGATATAATTTCAATGATAAAGCATGCCTCTGATTACGATGTTCCCATTCTTACCGCTAAAGAACGAGTGGAGCTGGTTATTTCCCTAATAGCCGGAGCCCATAATTTTAGTAATGAACAACTTACCTGGATAGCCTATATCAAAGAGCATTTAATTGAGAACCTTGCGATTGCTGAGGAGGATTTTGAAATCATGCCTGTTTTTGAGCGACACGGCGGACGCACAAAGGCTAAACAGATATTTGGAAACGAATTTAATACTCTGGTAAATGAAATTAACGAAGCCCTTGCAGCTTGATTAGGAGAAAAAAATTGTCTGATGTTGTCAATAAACTATGGGGCTTTTGCCATACTCTGCGTCACGATGGAATTGATTACGGTGATTATATAGAGCAACTAACCTATTTGCTGTTTTTGAAAATGGCAAATGAAAAGGGTATTGACCTTTCCAAAATGGAATTTGAAGAAAATAAAAAGATGGTCAAAATGGATTGTTCATGGGAGCCCTTTACTGAGAAATCTGGAACAGACCTGCTTGATACATTCACGCAAATCATGCGTGCCTTAAGCCGTCAGTCCGGCCTTTTGGGTGATATTTTTATACAGGCTATGCCCCGATTTACCAATCCGGTCAATCTGAAAAAAGTTATCAATATGATTGATGAAGAGGACTGGTCGTCAATGGAGGTTGATATCAAGGGCGCGGCCTTTGAAGGACTTCTGGAAAAGTCGGCAGCAGAAGGCAAAAAGGGTGCAGGACAATACTTTACTCCCCGTGTGCTTATTAGCTCAATTGTTAATGTGATGCAGCCCGATCCCCGGGTGGCGAAAGAATACAAAATTTGTGACCCCGCCTGCGGCACTTCCGGCTTTTTGATGATGGCGTATGAATGGTTGATGAAAGTTACCAAAGGCGCGTTGGATAGAAAAGATGTGCTCCGCATTAAAAAACAGACTTATTACGGCCAGGAACTGGTGCCACGTCCCCGCAGGCTTGCGCTGATGAACCTATTTCTGCATGGCCTTGAGCCGCAGATTTACCTTGGCGATAGTATTTATGAACCGGAACGTGGAGAACGCTATGATTGTATCCTGACCAATCCCCCTTTTGGCACCAAAGGTGCGAATCAGGCGCCGGTGCGGGATGATTTTACGGTTGCCACCAGCAATAAGCAGCTCAACTTTATTCAGCATGTGTTTACGATACTAAAACCCGGTGGACGGGCGGCAATGGTGTTGCCGGATAATGTGCTTTTTTCCGATGAGGCAGGTGATGTATTCAAGTACCTGATGGAAGACTGTAATGTACATACTTTATTGCGGCTGCCAAATGGAACCTTCACGCCATACAGTCAGGGCGTAAAAGCAAATGTGATATTCTTTCAGAAAGGTCTTAAAACCGAGAATACCTGGATATATGACTGTCGCACCAATATTCCGGGAGTGACAAAAAAAGACCGTCCACTAACTGCGGCAATGTTTGCAGAGTTTGAAAAATGTTATGAAAAAGACCCCAATGGGCAGGTTAAGCGCAAAGACCTTGGAGAAGAAGGCAGATTTAGAAACTTTTCCATATCATATATTAAAGAGCGCGATTACAACCTCGATATCACCTGGCTGAAAGATAACAATCTGGAAGACCCAAATTCACTTCCCGAACCGCAGATACTGGCAAGTGATGCTATCACGGAACTCAATGCCTGTGTGGACGAGTTGCAGGAAATACTTACTCTGATTGAATCGGAGGAAGTGGAATGAGCAGTAAAAAAAGCAAACAGTCAGCAGTGGGCAGTCAGCAGTTAGGAGAGAGTAAGGAACTGCAGGCTGCTGAATATTCACTGGCAACTATTCAAATTGCCGGCACTAATCTCTTTGACAGAGTTGTGTCCATTCTTGAACAGGCAAAGTCTAATGTTGTTAAAGCGGTAAACAGTAACATGGTAATCGCTTACTGGCTAATCGGACAGGAAATTGTACAAGAGATTCAACACGGGGAGCAGCGGGCTGAGTATGGAAAACAAATCATCGAAAACCTGTCCAGGGAGCTAACTGAAAAATACGGCAGAGGTTTTTCTACAACTAATCTATGGTATTTCAGACAATTTTATACCTTATATGCCGATCGTAATCCCCGGATTCTCCACAAAGCCTGTGGAGAATTCCCGAGTTCTGAAAAACTCCACAAGGCTTGTGGAGAATCTGAAATTGGTCACAAGCCTTGTGACGTTTTTGAAGATATGAGCCTTGCAATTAAAAATCCTTCTGAAATAACAGGATTTTCGCCTCTTTTAAGTTGGTCGCATTACCGCACACTGACTAAGGTAGAGCATAAAAACGAACGGTTGTTTTACGAAATTGAAGCTGAGAAAGAAGGTTGGAGCGTACCTGATCTGCAAAGACAAATACATACTTTTCTTTTCGCCAGATTGCTGAAAAGTCAGGATAAAGCCGGAGTAATGGAGTTGGTTCGTGAGGGTCATATTATTGAAACAGCTTCCGATATAATTAAGAATCCATACATTCTGGATTTTTTGGGCTTGCCTGAATCACACAAACTGCACGAGTCTAAGCTGGAACAGGCCATCATAGAGAACATCCAATCTTTTCTGCTTGAGCTGGGCAAAGGCTTTGCTTTTGTCGCCCGGCAAAAACGAATCTCTACGGAAACCAAAGAATTTTATATTGATCTTGTTTTTTACAATTACCATCTGAAATGCTTCGTATTAATTGACCTTAAAACCGGAGAGCTGACTCATCAGGATGTGGGTCAGATGGATATGTATGTGCGTATGTTCGATGACCTGCAACGGGGAGAAGGTGATAACCCTACGGTGGGACTGATTTTATGCACCGATAAAGATAAAACCATTGTAAAGTATTCTGTATTAAGCGAAAATAAACAGCTCTTTGCAGCTAAGTATATGCTCTATCTGCCCAGCGAAAAGGAACTGGTGAGAGAGCTGGAAGAGAGTCGGCAGCGGGCAGTTGATAGTGGGCAGGGATCAGTTGGCAGGGGGCAGTCGGCAGGGGGCAGCGAGAAAATAGATACTGCGGACAGTGAACTGCAAACTGATGATGAGGAGGAAGTGGAATGAGCGGGGAATTAGTGGGCAGTAGGCAGTGGGCAGTGGGCAGTGAAAAACTGGATACTGCGGACTGTGGATTGCGCACTGACAAGCGTGAGACGCTTCCGAAGGGGTGGATAGAAATTGCTATAAGTGCGATATGTGAGCATATTAGAGGAGTCTCATATAATAAAAACGATATGCGTTTTGAAATGAATGAGAATTATGTGCCCTTATTAAGAGCAAATAATATTAATGGTTCAATAAACCATAATGAGTTACAATATGTACCTAAAGCCATTGTTAATAAAAAGCAATTCCTCCAAAAAGGTGATGTTGTAATAGCAATGTCAAGCGGTAGTAAAAAAGTCGTTGGTAAAACAGCTCCAATTTTAGAAAAATGGGAAGGTACCTTTGGAGCATTTTGTGGTGTATTAAGACCGGTTTCCTCTCTTAATATTGAAATATTTCCTTATTTTTTTCAAACCCATTATTATAGAAATAAAATTTCTGAATTGGCTACCGGAACAAATATCAATAACATAAAGACCACTCATTTTAACGACATCGATATCCCTCTTCCACCCATCAACGAACAAAAACGCATTGTCGCCAAGTTGGACAAAATCATGCCCCGTATTGATTCGGTAAAAGCGCGGCTGGATAAGGTTCCGGCGATAATCAAACGCTTCCGCCAGTCGGTGCTCACTGCCGCGGTTAGCGGGAAACTGACCGAGAAGTGGCGGGAGGAGAATACCGATGTTGAAAGTGCGGAGATATTGTTGGAGAGGATAAAAGATTTTAGAGTCTCCAATGCAGAAAACAAACGGGAATTGAATGCTGTTGAAAAGAATTATCAAGAAGGCGAAATTCGATTACAAAACAAAGGAAGTGACTATGAATTTCCTGAAACTTGGAGATATTGTGAAATAAACAATATTGGCAATGTATATAATGGTAGCACACCATCTCGTAAAGTTAAAAATTATTGGGCCGGCAATATCCATTGGGTTAGCTCTGGTGAGGTAGCTAATTCAAGGATAACAGATACACGTGAAAAAATAACAAAATCAGGGTTTGATAATTCTTCTGTTAAATTGCTACCTAAAGGCACCGTGCTTCTTGCTATGATTGGCGAAGGGAAAACAAGAGGACAATCGGCAATTCTTGATATTGAAAGTACTTGCAATCAAAATGTTGCTGCCATTGTGATAAATCATGGGTTGGTTTTACCTGAATACCTCTTTAACTGGTTATTCATGCAATATGAACGGAATAGAAGCGTTGGCAGTGGTTCAGGCCCCAAAGCACTTAACTGCCAGCGTGTAAAAGAGCTTGATTTTGTACTCCCGCCCCTCAAAGAACAAAAAGAAATCGTCCGTCAGGTGGACAAACTCTTTGCCCTTGCCGATAAACTGGAAAAGCATAACCAAAAAGCCAAAGCACGAGTGGACAAGCTCTCTCAATCTGTCCTTGCCAAAGCCTTCCGTGGCGAACTGGTTCCGCAAGATCCCAACGACGAACCCGCAGAAAAACTGTTGGAACGGATAAAAAAAGAAGTAGATAGTCGGCAGTCAGCAGTCGGCAGAAAAAAGAGGTTGCAACGATGAATACTATTCCATCAACTGCCCACTGCGCACTGCTCACTGCAAACTACCCACTGCCCACTGCTTACTGAGAACTGAACCATGAAAAAAATAAAAGATCTTCCCCAAAACGAACGCCCCCGCGAAAAGCTCCTTGAAAAAGGAGCCGGGTTTCTTTCTGACCAGGAACTGCTTGCAATTATCCTTGGCAAAGGCACCCAAAAAGATGATGTACTTTCGCTATCGAAAAAGATCGTAAAAATCATTGATGAAAAAGGTCTGGAGTTTCAGGCAAAAGATATCATTGAAATTGACGGCATTGGTGAAGCCAAAGCAACTGCCATTTCTGCGGCATTCGAATTTGTCCGCAGACGAATAAAACCGGAAGGATTGAAAATAAAATTTCCCGCAGACATTCTTCCGCTCATCCGGCATTACGGAGACAGGAAACAGGAGCATTTTATTTGTGTTTCTATAAACGGTGCAAATGAAGTTATGAATGTAAGGGTTGTAAGTATCGGTCTTGTAAATAAAACACATGTTCATCCCAGAGAAGTATTTGCTGATGTGATAGCAGAACGGGCTTCCGCTGTTATAGTGGCACATAATCACCCGAATGGAGAATTAATGCCAAGTTCTGAAGATATACAGATTACAAAGAGACTGAAAGATGCCGCTACTATTTTAGGTTTGAACCTTTTAGACCATATTATCTTTAATACAAAAGGATATTATTCTTTCGCAGAAACAAATGGAATATAAAAAACTAAGGTATATATTGGGAATGCCCTTTACATTTAAAGTCATTGCATATCAACGAGACATACTCCTTAGGGAAGTCAGAACGCCAATGCTTTTATGCAAAATGAAATATTTGATATTCAGGAGCTGGGCTTATGAGTTTTGATCCGGAAAAACCTTATAATGATCTTCCTTATTTGCCGCCAAAGGCGGAGATTGAAACCAAAGCTGTGTTAACAAAGCTGGTTGCCGCCAGCCAATTCCTTGCGGAGCTGAGAGGATATGCCGAACTTCTGCCCGACAAAGCCATTATTCATTATCAGTTTGAATCAATTCATCCTTTTTATGACGGGAACGGAAGAACCGGACGAATTATAAATGTTCTCTATCTGGTGATGAAAGGATTGCTTTCAGAACCTCTTTTGTATTTAAGCCGTTATATTATTCAGCATAAAGCCGATTATTATAGGTTGCTCAGAAAGGTAACTACTGAAAATAGTTGGGAAGAGTGGATATGCTTTATGCTTACGGCTGTCGAAAAAACAGCCTGTTTCACTTTGGGGTTAAGTAAAGAGATTGTGACGCCCATGGAAAATGTCCGTAAATCTATACAAAACAAACTGCCAAAAGTATATTCCCATGAACTTGTGGAAATACTTTTTACCAATGTATATACGAGAATAGACCATTTGGTGGGAAAGAATATTGCCTCCCGCAATGTAGCCGGAAGATATCTTAACCAACTTGAATCAATTAATATTTTAAAAAAAGAAAAGGTCGGACGGGATGTTTTTTATATAAATACCGCACTGTATGATTTGTTTAAGACCTTTTCTGATATGCACTGATATTGGTAGAATCAGTGCATATTAGAAAAATGTGCACTAGTGCAGTGCATATTTAAGATTCTCTCAAAATAACATGTCCATGTTGTGGATATGACAATAAAACGTGTCCAAATTATTTAATTTTATGTACACGTTATTTGTATATAATGTCGGGAGAGCGGAACGCTCTTAACTTGTTAACTTGAAACTATGGATTTTTACCAATACTTCATTGATCCAACGCAAACATATTCGGAAGTATTGGCTTTACTTATCAGTATTAATCGTGGGTGATATTATAATGGAAGACAATCGAAAAAAATCTATACCAAATTTATTCCAAGTAGATCTGATAAAAAACAGATACCACATCTTTGATTTAAGCAAAGCTAAGGCAAAGAATTACTACCCAAAAGAGTTGTTGAAATTAATACCGAAACTGTCAAGTTTCAATCGAAACTTTGAAATTGTAGTAGGCAATATTTATAGTACGAGAGCATTTTTTGCAATATCTGAACCAATTGATAATGAAGTTAAATATGAAAGTGGTTACCTTGATTTAAAAATAATTATGAAAGAAAATAATGTTTTTATAGGGGAGGTGGTTACATCCTTGCCTCCGGTATTCATTTTGCAAAAAGGCTCAAAAATAAAATTTAAAAAAGATAACATATTATATAAACCAGATTACAATTCAATTAAGAAGTAATAACGCCGATGATTTTATGTAATGTGAAATATTTGACTTTCAGGAGCCGTGCTTATGAGTTTTAATCCGGAAAAACCTTATAACGATCTTCCTCTTTTGCCGCCAAAGGCGGAGTTGGTAAAGCTATTGGGAGAAACAAACTGATTATGGCAAAGAAAGATTCTTTACCCGTAAATTATTCCAAAACTCTGGACGAAATCAAAACCAGGGTGCGAACGGCCCAATATGAAGCACTCAAGGTCGTCAATAGGGAACTTATCACCCTTTATTGGGATATTGGCCGTATCATTATTCATCGCCAACAGGAGATAAGCTGGGGAAAGTCCGTAGTGGAGCGTCTGGCTTTCGACCTACAAAAGGAATTTCCCGGTATGAACGGCTTTTCCCGGCGAAATATTTTCTACATGCGGGAATTCTATCTGGCATACCGCGATTTACCAAAAGTGCAACCATTGGTTGCACAAATCGGATGGTCACATAATCTTGTTATTTTTCAACGCTGTAAAGATCCTTTGGAACGTGAATACTATATTCGCATGGTCAGTAAATTCGGCTGGACCAAGAGTGTCCTGGCTCTTCGCATCCAGGACCAGACTTATGAAAAGACTCTGTTAGGCCAGACCAATTTCGATAAAAACCTACCCGAACCCATAAGAAACCAGGCCAAGCTGGCGGTTCGCGATGAATACACCTTTGACTTTATGGAGCTTGGAGAAGAACACAGCGAGAGGGAGCTTGAACGCGCCATTATTGCCCGTGTCGAACACTTTCTGCGCGAAATGGGCGGCATGTTTGCCTTCATGGGCAGTCAGTACAGGCTGGAGATTGATGGTGAAGAGTTTTTTATCGATCTTCTATTATATCACCGCACCCTTAAATGTCTCGTGGCCATAGAACTCAAAATCAGCGAATTCAAACCTGAACATGTTGGCAAGATGCAGTTTTATCTGGCAGCCCTGGATGACCGCGTCCGAATGCCAGATGAAAACCCCTCCATTGGTATGATTCTCTGCCGAGAAAAAAAACGCACTATTGTGGAATACGCTCTTAAAGAAAGCAACAAACCCATCGGTGTGGCCGCCTATCGCATCGTAAAACGCCTTCCGGCCGATCTGAAAGGCAAACTGCCTGAACCGAAACAGATCGAGAAGCTGTTGGAAGCTGTTGAGTTGCCAGAAGGATATGAGCGTAGAAGTACTGAGGATGGGGTGTGATGAGGGAGGGTACAATAAAATTACCTGAGGGTTGGGAGAAGGAACGGGCTAAAATCTCAATCGAACGCTATGGTTTAAATAGCATCGTACAGTTACGAGAAGGACGACAAAAAGTGTGGAAAAAATGTAGAAGTATTATTGATGAACTTGTTTTGTTACACTCAAGGAACCAAAAAACACCCACCGCAGACAGTCGTGCAAGAATAAAAGAAAAAACCATACAGCTGCGGTCCAAGCTTAAGGCTGATGAACCTTTCTCTGCAGTTGCAAGAGAGTGCCTTATTGCCAGCGGATACCCCTGTGCACAAAGTTTGGCATCAGCAGGCTGATAAAAATTTACTTGCGAATTGAGCTTCGTAATGGAAGGGGGTTATATTGAGGATGTCCTTTACATTTTAACTTATTGCGCATCAACGAAACAAAAGCCTTGGGGAATTAATAACACGAATGATTTTATGCAATATGAAATATTTGACTTTCAGGAGCCGAACTCATGAGTTTTAATCCAGAAAAACCTTATAACGACCTTCCTCTTCTACCACCACAAGCTGAGATTGAAACCAAAGCAACTCTCAAGAAGGCAATTTCTGTCGGCAGGTCATTGGCGGAATTAAAAGGACTTGGAGAAACCATCCCCAACCAAAACGACATGTCGATGTAAGCGACATGAAGGCAAAACGTGTCGATTAATTAAGGTTATATCGACATGTTATTGATTTTTTTATGATATTGCTTGTACCTGAAGAAGGCTTCTGGTATAAAATATAAACAAATTATATCATAAAGTTAAATTTATAATTGTTTATCAGGCAGAGCAAAGTATTTCAACTATATGGAGTTGGAATGCTACAGGGGAAACTGATGCATAAAAAGGAAATTATCGAAATTTTACGCAACTACAAAAAAGAATTTGCCAAGCAATACGGCATTCAGGGGATCGGTGTTTTTGGCTCTGTTTCGCGCGATGAAGCCGGTGAAGACAGCGATGTGGATGTAGTAGTTCGCATTTCAAAGCCAGATCTTTTCTTACTCGCCGGTATTAAAAGTGACCTTGAGGAAAGGCTTAACCGGTCGGTGGACATCATAACTTACAGAGAAAATATGAATCAATTCTTAAAGTCAAAGATTGATAAGGATGCTTTATATGTATGACAAGGAACTTACTAAAGAAGTTTTGAGCCAGATAGAAAAAGCTGCCGAAAAAATCATTTTCCGCTTTCAGCCTATTCACAAGGTGTCAGACTTCACGGATAGTCTCACAGGAGTTGATAAATTGGATGCTATCTGTATGATGATGATTGTCATAGGTGAATCTTTGAAGAATCTGGATAAAATCACAGGCGGAGTTCTCCTGCCTCAACATCCCGAAGTTGACTGGAAAAAAGCAAAAGGAATGAGAGATATTCTCACTCATCACTATGCCGATGTAAATGCCGAAGCAGTCTATTACACCTGTAAGGAAAAAATACCAAGACTACACGAAACAATCCGGAAAATGATAAAAAAACTGGAAACAGAATAAAGCAAATAGAAGCCAATAGGGTATAGAGGCCGACAAGGTCGGATCTTAACTATTTGCTATCAGAACAAGAATAGATGCGTGTGAATTCTAAATCGTTTTTCTCTTTGCTATTACGCTAATTATTTGATGTTTCTTCTCATTACTGTATATAAAAATAGGATTTCAATATGAACCCAAGAGTAAAAATAGATACAACCAGAACCCCGGACGGAGGCGAGATGGTGCTTTATCAGCATGGTCCGGATTTCTCTATCCATATCAATGGACATGATTTGATGCACAGCCGCCAAAATGAGTCGGAACTGGAGCTGGCGCGACTGGGTTGTGCGCATCTGGTTGGTCAAAAGGCTCCCAGAATACTAATCGGCGGCCTGGGTATGGGCTATACTTTGCGCCAGGCTCTTGATATGCTTAGTCCCAACGCCAATGTATTGGTGGGTGAATTGTTGGGCGCTGTAGTAGAATGGAATCGTGAGTATTTCGGAAAACTAAACGACCATCCGCTGAAGGACGAACGGGTTACTATTGAGACAGGAGATATTGTTGAGCTTATCTCAAGTTCTAAAAGCAGATTCGATGCGATTCTGATAGATATAGATAATGGCCCCAGTGCAATAACTGATTCGCGTAATCGCCGTTTATACAGCAATGAAGGAATCATGGCCTGCCGTCATGCTTTGAGCGAACAGGGGTGCTTGTCTGTGTGGTCGGCCGAGCCGAATAAGAAATTCGAGCGGCTCTTGATGTGGTGCGGATTTCATGTGAGCCGTTTCAGGGTTCCGGCCTATAAAGGAAGTAAAGCACAGTCGCGTTTTGTATGGGTTGCTTCGGAGGACAAGAAGCTTCTGCCCCCTGGTGGTGGAGAACCGCGCCTGCCAAACAAGAAAGATTCGAAGAATGATCGAGCTAACAGAGGAGCCAACAAAGGAGCTAAAAGGCCAAGATCTTAACTATTTATTGTTTGGTATAAAATGGCAGGTTGTAATTTTGTCTTTACCTACCGCAATAATACCCGATCTTTAATAGTATTTAATTAACCGGATTGAGGAATTAAAAATGAAATTCAAATTAGCACATACAAATATTAATGTTCTTGATCTTGAGAAAAGTCTGGCTTTTTATCAGGAAGCTCTCGGGTTACGCCAAGTGCGCACTTACGATCAGCCTGACGGCAAATTTAAGCTCGTGTATATTTCTGATGAAGCAAACAACTACCAGATTGAACTTACATGGTTAAGCGATCGGGAAGAAGCATACAACCATGGTGACAATGATCTGCATCTCGCATTTGTTGCCGATGATTATAAAGCTGCTTACGACAAACATAAAACAATGGGCTGTATCTGTTATGAAAACCAAGAAATGGGAATATATTTCATTGAAGATCCGGATGGATATTGGCTTGAAATAATTCCTGTTAAAAAGTAAGCGGTTATTAATATATCTGTAAATAAAGCCTGATTGCCGAAATTGAAAATTATCTTTTATATATATAAATAGTAGGGCGGCATTTCATATGCCGCCATGTGTAGGCTTTTTAAACATAAACCTGAGAGCCAGTTTCAAAACGTCCCATTTTGGCCGATCTCTGCGTTGGGATAAAATTTTAATCCTCGAAATACTACATGTATTCCTGCGGTTAAAATTTTAACCCGCCTTGACCTTGACCAAACTGAAACGTTTTGAAAGTGGCTCGTCAATCAAAAATGGAGGTTAAAATGAAGGTTGTTGCATTTAACGGCAGTCCCAGAAAAAACGGTAATACATCAATATTGATAAAAACAGTATTCGAGGAGCTGGAAAAAGAAGGAATCGAAACAGAGGTAGTCAATCTGGCCGGAAAGGATATCAAAGGATGCATAGCTTGTTACAAGTGTTTTGAACAGAAAGAGAATGAGTACAAATGTTTGTCAATAGATGATTTCATTAACGAATGCATTGAAAAGATGATCAAAGCTGATGGAATAATATTGGGTTCTCCTACCTATTTTAGCAATGTTACAACAGAAATGAAGGCGTTTATTGACAGAGCTGGACTGGTAGCATATGCAAATCCCGGATTGTTAAGGCATAAAGTTGGTGCTAGTGTTAGCGTAGGCACTGTAAGTGGAACGACCCAGGCATTAATGATGATGGATTCTTTCTTCTTATGCCTTGAAATGTTTATTGTGGGAGCAAACTATTTCAACATGGCCCTGGGTAATGATAAAGGAGATGTTGAGAAAGATGAGCGGGGTCTCGGAACCATGAAAGTGCTTGGCCGGAATATGGCTTTTTTGCTGAAAAAATTAAACGGATAGAATAAGCAACTTGCCAAGGGAGTAAATAAAGAAAGATCGCTGAACTGGGATACTGTTGAAAAGTACTTCTTACTGTTCGGATTAAGCTCTTTGTTTACGGAACTGAAAAGGAAATACATTTCATGATAAGCGATAAAGAAAAACAGGAATTGCCGGATATAGCAAAATCCGATTACACGACACCAATAATAAAAATCATATAGGGTAAAAATAATCGAACGAGAAGATGTCAGTAACCTATGGATTATGTCCCTCTTCTTTCCCGGTAAATGGATTACTGTTGTTCTGATGTTTGTATCAACCATGCTATAAACAAATTTATTCCCAATCTGTTCGGCAACTGAGAGCAAGATTCTATTGAGTAGTCTGGCGTCGATTTCTCCGCCATATTTATGGAAAATCATCCCGATATGTGGCCAGAAGGTCATGCTGGATTTTGATACATGCCTGCATGTCTTTGCTATCCAGCCAGATCTGGACTGCCTCAGGCATTCCGCCTATAAGGCGATACTGTTGATAAAGATCCATGCACCTGGCATGCAGAGTTTGAGGCACTGCCTTTTCCGGATTCAATTCGATCAATTTAAGGCCGTTTCTATCTGCGAAATCCCGTACAAGCCAGGTCTTACCAACCCTACGCGCACCTCTAATGACCATTGGTTTACGATTGGGGCCTTTGAGCCATTCATCAAGTTTTCTTGAGGCAAATCGAATCATGATCGGTATTGAACGGGTAACTTTATATGAATATAAATGGGGTGCTAAGCAATTAAGATAATAGCAATAATATCAGTTATATGTTGCCAGTATAATCTTAGTTATGGTAAATCGGAACATTGTTTTGATAAACGCTATATGCAATATCATTAGAGGTGGCATAATAATTGAATATGAGTTTATAGGGATCTGATTATACCCTTTAATACAAACAGGTAATTTATGAATATTTTTTCAATATCTAAAGAGTTTTTAATACCGATACACAAAACAAACGATTTGTCTGAGATTGCCGGCAAAGTTGGATCTGGTGGTGAACCGGATACCAGCAACTTTCAACTTTTATTCAATGAGATTGTTTCAGCGGCAAATCATGAGCAAATTCAAGATATAACATCTCCAGTGGCAGTGAAACTCATTCAAAACTTGATGGACTTAGAGCTTCTCGATATGATGGACGAGGAAATAGAGGATAAACCCAGTTCCATTTCCATTAGGGAACCTCAAACGGTTATAAACGATCCTGGCCTTTTGGAAGCGTCAAAAACTCAACGCACAATAAATGAAAATGATATTTTATCATCAAAAAACAATTTTGATACTGTTATAGAAAAAGCTGCAGAAATTCACGATATAGATCCGGAACTCATCAAAAGCGTGATTCAGGTTGAAAGCAATTTCCAACCGGAAAGCACCTCATCGGCTGGTGCCATGGGACTTATGCAGCTCATGCCCGGGACAGCGAAAGAGCTTGCAGTTAAAAATGCATATGATCCTGTCGAAAATATCATGGGCGGGACAAAATACCTGAAGGGGCTTTTAAACCGATATGGCGGAAATATTTCTCTTGCACTTGCTGCATACAATTGGGGAGCTGGTAATATTGGAAAGAATCCCAACAAAATGCCTCAGGAAACGAAGAATTATATAATCAGAGTTACACAGCTTTACAGGGAAAGAAAAGCTTAAAACAGTTAGCATAATTATCTGGATAAACCCATATCGTTTGGCCTATTAATCTCTTACAGAGTCCAATCTTGTTAAATATCATCAGGCATGGCCGCATCGGAATTGAACAATTAATTTCCCAAGAATATAAATTTAAAATTGAATAAATTATATAATAATAACAGCCTGTTGAATTATTAAGGAATCTTTTAACGCATTGCGTGCAAAATTGCTGTTATCCTTATTTATATCAGTAACTTGTGCATATAAGTTATCTCATAAATATATAAGCTGATAATGAGGGCTGATATAGCTTGTAACCTATTAATATAGTATAATATATTAATAGGTTGATAACCATATGATATGAATAGGGAAAAGAAAAGATCGGTGCTAACTTCGTAAATTAATTAAGATAAAAAAAGATTATCATTGACTTATTGAGATAACATGATAAAGTTATACAGAATTTTTAAGTTTGCCTGCCCTGGGGGTCAAAATATGCTTTATCGAAAAGCAAATGTCTTGAGTGTTATTAATGTAATTGTTTTAATTGTGCTTATCGCTTTTGTGTTGGTTTGCTTAAGGACTTTAATTGCAAGAGTTTATAATGCTAAAGATATTAAAACTCCGGCTCTTTTTCAGACTGCAAATTTTAAACATATAAAAAAAGGTCTGATGGAATATGAATCCATTCTAATTTACAATCCTTTTGGTTTCAAAGCAGGTGCCTTAAAACCCTTAAGCGGTTCGTCCGGCAAGCCACATTCTATTTCAGATATTAAACTTATAGGGACTATTTCAGGTGATGAAATGTTCAGTTTTGCCGTATTTGCAGGCAGTGACGGCAAACAGGAAATATTTAAGTCAGGTGAATTCATACTGGGAAACGGCTTGTTAAAACAAGTGGAGAAAGACAAGGCTTTTGTAGAAAAAGAAGATGTGATCTATGAAATTCCCATAGTGGAATCTATAGCTGCTGTGAATCAGAAAACCGCGTCCTTTAGTAATAACTTACCTTCTTATGTAAATAAACTTGATAAAGGAGAGTATGCTATTGATCAGAAACTGGTTGAAAGTGCTTTGGAAAATCCGGGTCGTTTCCTTTCTAATATCAGGTTAATTCCAAATATGAAAAATAACCAGCAGGAAGGATTTCTTTTAAGAGATATAAAAAAAGGTGAAATACAAGATAATCTTGGATTAAGAAATGAAGATATTATTTTAAGGGTAAACAATTTTGATATTACAAACCCGGAAAATGCTCTTAAGGCTTTTACTGCCTTAAAGGGTACGAACAGGGTACGGCTTGATATCATAAGATCCGGTAAAAGAACTACAATGACCTATCAAATCAGGTAAGGATAAGGCGAGCATGATCGGCAAAAAAATTAATTGGATGTTTTTATTGGCTGTATCTTTTATACTCATTATGGGTATTTTTCCGAATGGTTTTGCAGCATCAAAGGATACGGAGAAGATAAGCTTTAATTTTGTGGATATCGACCTTCCTGTAGTAGTAAAGTTTGTAAGTGAAATTACCGGAAAAAATTTTATTTTTGATGAGGATGTCAGGGGCAAGGTTACAATTATTGCTCCATCAAAAATCAGCATAAATGATGCATTTGGCCTTTTTACATCAGTGCTTGCATTAAAAGGCTATACAGTTATTCCAACCATAGCCGGTATGTATAAGATTATCCCTACTGCGAATGCAAGGCATAGCGGAATGGAAGTAACAAACGACGGCCTTCCGACTAATGAAAATTATATAGCCAGACTTATTACGATCAAATATGTTTCTTCTGCAGAAACGCTTAAATTTATTGCTCCCATGGTATCAAAAAATGGTTATGCATCAGTATTCGGGCCTGGCAATATGCTGCTTGTCATAGATTCGGGAATAAATGTAAGAAAGATAGTATCCATTATAGAATCAATAGACCAGCCGAGTGTGGGAGAGATGCCGGAAATTTTATATCTTAAATATGCCGGTGCCGAAGTAGTTGCCAAGACAATAAATGATAATATCAGCAATCGTGGGATACTAAATGGAATATCGTCTAATGCATTGCCCGGCAGTGCAGGAAAGGCTGTTGCAGACCAAAGATTAAACGCAGTGATGCTGTTCGGGGATAAAGCAATGAAAGAATTAATGCGCTCCTTTATTTCCCTTCTTGATGTGCGTTCTCCCGATGCACAAGGTATGATCAATGTTTATTTTATGGAGAATGCAGATGCAGTTGAACTTGCAAAAGTATTGCAAGATCTTATTAAAGCGGGACAGGCAAAGCAGGCAGCAGCTTCCATGTCGGTGTTTGAAACTGCCGGGGGCATATCCATCACGGCTGACAAAGCGTCAAACGCTTTGGTAGTAGTTGCTACACCTACTGATTACCAGAATTTGTTACGAATCATAAAGCAACTTGATAAGAGAAGAAAGCAGGTTTTTGTGGAAGCCATGATTGCCGAGGTTTCTATTGGGAAATTGCTTGAACTTGGCTCAAAATGGCGCGCTGCTGTTACAAGGGATGGAGAGCCTATCTTCGTGGGAGGAGTCGGAGAAGTTGATACCTCAACAATCAGTTCCATTCTCTCCGGCATGACGGGCCTTTCAATGGGCGGAATATCCAATTACTACACAGTCCCGGAGAGTTTAGTGTCCGGAGCAACTTCCGATGTTAAAGTTCCGGGAATTACTGCATTGTTTAGCATGAGTGAATTTAAAGATGCTGTAAATATTCTCTCAACACCGCAGATTCTTACTTCAGATAATATGGAGGCTGAAATCCTGGTTGGTGAAAATATACCTTTGATCTCATCGAGAGAAAGGGATATTAGTACCACCGCAACCGTTCTTACTTCCATAGAACGTAAAGATGTTGGTGTGCTTTTGAAGATTACACCTCAGATAAACGAGGGTGAATATGTAAAACTGGATATATATCAGGAAATTTCGGCAGCGAAGGCAGATTCTGAAAATATTATAACATCAGTTGGTCCTACAATGACAAAAAGATCAACAAGAACATCCGTATCGGTAAAAGATAAGCAAACGGTTGTGATTGGTGGATTAATGGAGGAAAAAGATGAAGAATTAATTACAAAAGTTCCCTTTTTGGGAGATATTCCCGGGTTGGGCTGGTTGTTTAAATTCAGGAGCACAAGCAGGACAAAGACAAATCTGTTAATATTTTTAACTCCTTATATTATTAAAGAATCTTCTGATCTTTCCACGCTTACTCAAAATAAATTTAATGATTATATGCATAATGGAATACAGTATGTCGCCGATGAATTGATGGTTCAATTTAAAGAGGGTATTCCTGAAGAAGTAATCCGTACAATATTATCGGAACAAAAGGTATCAAATATTGAAACCACCAGCAGCGGAGTTTATCATATTAAATTTGACAAGAATGTAGATCTTAAGAAAGCGATAAATAAATTTTCTTTAATTCCGGAAGTGCAAAATGTTGAGCCTGTTTCGAGGATTAAGATTCACGAATCAGGAGAGAAAAACAGTAATCAGGAATCTGGGACAGCGGAACAGTAATAAGGTGTAAAGCTGAGATATATAAAAGAAAGTTTATAAGTTTATAAGCAAAAACAGACAATAGAATATATTAAAGATAATGATCTGGACATTAATCGATGAAAAAATAGCTGCTCCGGCAGCAGGAACCACGATAAAACATATCAAAGATAATGATGTGGATATTACTCTGTTAAGGCAGGTTCCCTACTTCTACTCAAAAAACAATCTTATTATGCCGCTTAGGATAAATGACGGTTTTCTGGTTGCTGCGGTCTACGGTAATAATGGCCTTTTGGCTGCTGTTGAACTTGCGGGAAAATACGGACTTAAAGCACATCCTTTAAGAGCTGAGCAAGGCATTATTACTGAGGCTATCAGTAAATTTTATGGCCAGATCAGTAATGCCGAAGAAGTGATGGACAATATGGATGCAGAGGATCTGTCTTCTGTGGCCACTGAGTTTGAGAAGCCGCGGGATATCCTTGAGCTTACGGAAGATGCCCCTATCATAAGGCTTCTTAATGCCCTTTTCCAGCAGGCATTCAAAGAAAGAGCAAGCGACATTCATATAGAGCCTTACGAAAAAGATCTTGAAGTCAGAATGCGAATTGACGGGATACTGCACAAAATTTTGCGTCCTCCTAAAATTATCCAGGAAGCCCTTATAAGCAGGGTAAAAATTATGGCAAATCTTGATATTGCTGAAAAAAGACTTCCGCAGGATGGCCGGATAAGGCTTCTTATCGGAGGCCAGGATATCGATCTTAGAGTATCAATTATTCCTACATCATTTGGCGAAAGAGCAGTATTAAGGCTGCTCGACAGGAAACAGGGGCTTATCGGTCTTTATGAAGTAGGGTTTGATAAAAATGATGAGGTAAGATTTGAGAAGCTGCTTGAAAATACAAGCGGTATCATCCTTGTAACCGGACCGACAGGAAGCGGCAAAACAACAACCCTTTATGCTGCTTTAAACAGAATCCATGCTGAAGGAAGAAACATTATCACAGTAGAAGATCCTGTGGAGTATCAATTAAAGGGTATAGGGCAGATGCAGGTTAATCCAAAAATAGGCCTTACATTTGCATCCGGATTAAGATCAATATTAAGGCAGGACCCTGATATTATAATGGTCGGTGAAATACGTGATTTTGAAACTGCTGAAATCGCCATCCAGGCCTCTCTTACGGGGCATCTTGTTTTAAGCACTCTTCATACCAATGATGCTGTAGCAGCACTTGCAAGGCTTGCCGATATGGGAATGGAGCCTTTCCTTGTTGCTTCTTCACTTGTTGCTGTTGTTGCCCAGCGGCTTGTCAGAACTATTTGCCCTCATTGCAAAGAAGTATATCAGCCACCATCTTCGGAAACAGCGTATTTCCCTTTACCTGTTAAACAATTATACAAAGGTAAAGGATGCAGTGAATGCAGACAAAGCGGCTATCTTGGAAGAACGGGGATTTATGAAATTCTTTCCATAGATAATAAACTTAGACAAATGATTGCGGCGCGTGTTGATGCGCAGACTATCAAAGATTATGCCGTTTCCAAAGGAATGAGAACTCTTTATTCGGAAGGCGTTGATAAGGTTATGGAAGGCATTACTACATTGCAGGAAATCTTGAGAGTTACGCAGAAAGACTATGCCGATATTTAAATATAAAGGGTATAATTCCAAAGGAGCTGAAAAAACAGGTACTATAGAAGCACAGGGGCGTTTTGATGCCATTTCTGCCTTAAAGGCAAAGCTGATCTTTCCCACAGATGTTCTGGAAGTAACCAAAAAGCCGATAAGAAGTATATTTCAGAAAAAAGACGATACTTTTCTTCCGGATCTTACAAGAAATCTTTCGATGCTTCTTGCTTCAGGAGTACAGTTAATGGATGCTCTGCAATCACTTTCTGATGAATATACCGGATATTACGGGGATTTGTTGGTTCAAATAAAAGAAAGAGTATCTTCCGGCATGAGTCTGCATAAAGCACTGGAGGTTTATGGGGATTTTTTTCCGGAGTATTATATTAATATGGTTCAGGCCGGCGAGACAAGCGGCTCTTTAGATATGGTGCTTGTAAAGATTGCCGATTTTCTTGAAACACAGGCTTTCATTAAAGCAAAAGTAAGATCGGCAACTGCATACCCTCTTTTAATGGCCGGCGTAAGCTTATTGATTCTCTTCTTTCTGTTTTCTTTTGTAATGCCGAAGATTGTAAGAATATTTTCAGAAACAGGCGGTTCTCTGCCTTTTCTTACAGCAGCAATTATTGCGGTGACCAATATTGTTTCCAAATACTGGTGGGCATTCATTGCGATATTTTTTTCTACAGCCTGGTTGTTAAGAAAGTTATTTAAAAAATACAGAACAAAAATTGATGGCATTATTTTAAAACTGCCCGGTAATATTATTCAGAGCCTGTATTATGCTAGATTTGCAAGGACAATGGGTGCTCTTCTTGAAGGGGGTATTCCATTACTTAAAGCGCTCAAACTTTCTGCAAAATCTATTGGCAACAGAAAACTGGAGCTTAATGTTCTCGATTCCGTAGAAAAGGTAGCAGCCGGACAGCAGATGTCTTCTTCTCTCTCCGGATTTCCGCCGCTTTTATTAAGGCTTATATCTACCGGTGAAAAAAGTGGCAATCTTGCTCAGACAATAAACAGAGCGGCTTTGGCTTATGAACAGCAATTTTCCAGAAAAATTGAAAAGGCCTTATCTCTTTTTGAGCCTGCAATGGTACTTTCAATGGGAGTTGTGGTTTGTATTATTGTTCTTGCGGTTTTACTTCCAATTTTTCAGATGAATCAATTGGTAAAATAAGGCTTAGAATTATTGGGGAGAGAAATGCAAAAAAAATATATTTCGATAAATGGTTTTACTTTAATTGAACTTGTTGTTGTGGTTTTTATTCTAAGCCTTTTAGCGGCGATAGTAGCTCCAAAGATCATCGGAAGAACTGATGATGCCCGCATTACGGAAGCAAAAGTACAAATTAAAAATTTTGAGACTGCCTTAAAACTTTTTAAAATTGATAATGGCTTTTATCCGGATACTCAACAGGGACTTGATGCTCTTTTAATAAAGCCTGAGACAGGTCGAATACCTAATAACTACAGAACGGGTGGGTACCTGGAACAGAAAAAGATACCGCTTGATCCGTGGAGCAATTCATACATGTACATATCTCCAGGCATAAACGGAGATTTTGATATCATGAGTTTCGGAGCTGATGACAAAGAGGGCGGAGAAGGCAAGGATGCGGATATTAAAAATTGGGAAATGTAAGCCTAAGGAGCCACTTTCAAAACGTTTCAGTTTGGTCAAGCTCAAGGCGGGGGAAAATTTCAACCGCAGGAATACATTAAGTATTTCGAGGATTGAAATTTGAGCCCAACGCAGAGATCGGCCAAAATGGGGCGTTTTGAAACTGGCTATAGCGGTTTTACTCTTATAGAATTGATGGTTGTGGTTTTTATCATTTCCGTAATGCTCATGGTATCTTTCCCATATATTGGCTTCCGTGAAAGCGGCAAGTTAAAATCCGAAGCAGCGGTTTTAGCATCGGTTCTGCGTTATCTGAATGATAGTGCAGTGACTATGAAAGAGACATATGCCGTTAAATTTGATCTGGGCCAAAAAACAATCAGATATAAAGGCCCTGAAGGTGAAAAAACAGAGAAAATTAATGAGCTTTCAAGTGTTTTGTTGCAAACCAGAGGTATAATATCTGAGGGAGAAGTAATTGTGTTTTATACTCCATTGGGTGCTTCAGAAAGTTTTATGATTAATTTAAAAAGTGATGATTATACTATTTCTGTCAGTTCAAATTCTCTAAGTGGCAGAATAACTATAATAACACAGCATAGGGTTTGATGATGCACAAAGGGTTCACTTTCCTTGAAATCATGATAAGCCTCGCAATTATAGGAGGACTTCTTTTTACCCTGATTTCTTCCCTTAATTACCATCTCGGTGTAGCTGAGAAGCAGATAGTCTTAACTACTATCGATAGGTTAGCACATGAGAAGATCTATGAAATGGAGAAGAATCCTTCCGAAGATCGCGGAAATTTTCCTAAACCTTTTTCCGACATTCAATATGAAACCAGGGTGTCGGATTCAACATTTCCGGGTATGCTGGAAATCGGAGTAACTGTAATAAGTGGGAAAGAAAAACTTATACTATCTGAAATAATAACCGGAAAAAGATAGTTATAGAGAAAGGGGTAAGGTGAAAGAATCAAGGATTAATGGATTTACATTATTAGAAATCCTGATATCGATAGCCATATTGTCTGTGGTGCTCACAGCTCTTTATAATACCTTTTTTCTTTCTCACAAAGCGCTTGCAGCCGTTGATGGAACCTTGCTTAAACTTCAGGAATCCCGTGCTTTCGTTGATATATTAAAAAGAGAGATAGAATCCGTAATTTATTCTCGTGATAACAGCTACACTGTGTTCAGGATGGATGACAGAGATTATTATGGCCACCAGGCCTCCCGGCTTACCATGAGCTCATTATCTCCTTTAACAAACGGTATGGCTAAAATAAACTATACCACGGAAGAGAGAGATGGCAGATTGATCATAACAAAAGAAATAAAATCGGCTTTTTTACAACCGGATTTATATCAAAAAACACAAAGCAATAAAATTGATATGATAGAAGATGTTCAATCTTTTACCGTAGAGTGCAAATATGGGAATCGCTGGGTAAAAACATGGGACAGCGCATTGACAAAAAATGTTCCGAACGAGATAAGGATTTTAGTTACGTTTTATATTTCAAATAAAGAAACACGGGATAATACCGGCAGACTTTATGTGATTTCCGATATAGCAAAACCCAGAATAGGGAAGAACTTATAATGGCTTCTAATAAGGGGATGGCTCTTATACTGACGCTGATGATCCTTGCGATAATGACAACAATGGTTGTTGAATTTGTGCATGAAGTATATTCAACCAATGCAATTTTAAATAACTGGAGAATCAGCCGCCAACTTTCGTTGACTGCCAAATCAGGAATTACTATTGTTAAAAAAATAATTAAAGATAATCAGTCACGTTATGCATATACATATCCGGGTAAATATGAGGTTCCTTTGGGAAACATATTTGGTGAAAACGCCGATGGGTCCGGCGGCAAGGTTTTTGTGAATGTTGAGGATGAGAACGCAAAATTTAATGTAAACAGTATTGTCTGGCCTAATGGAACTACTAATGAATCTTCAATAGATTCATTTAAAAGGCTTTTGAAAAATATAAAGCTTGATGAGCAAGTTGCATACAGGGTTGCTGACTGGATAGATCCTGACAGCGAATCAAGGATGGGAAGATCCGAGCAGGGTGCTAAAAATGCTTATCTGGACAGCATTGATGAGCTAAAACTTATAAATGGAATGGATTCTAAAACGTACGAAGTATTAAAGCCTTTTATTACTGTATATGGTGCTGAAGGTGTTACATCTAATATTATAAATATCAATAGCGCATCATTGCCGGTAATTATGGCCCTTAATGCTGAAATTACAAAAGATCTTGCAGAAAGAATTATAAAGTACAGAGGTCTTGAGCCTCTGGAAACTCCAAGTGATCTGGTTAAAATAGCAGGTTTTGAAGGTTCTTTGGGGCAGTCACTTCTCGGTATGCTTATAGTAAAAGCCGTAAATTTTAAAATAACATCTTTGGCAGAGGATAATAAGATAAAGAGAATCATAGAATGTGTTGTGGAAAATAAAGGCGATAAATTATTAACCAAATACTGGTGTGAAAGGTGAAAATAGCCAAATCGTGAATAACGCTATAATCATGAGCCAGTTTCAAAACGCCCCATTTTGGCCGATCTCTGCGTTGGGCTCAAATTTCAATCCTCGAAATACTCAATGTATTCCTGTGGTTGAAATTTTCACCCGCCTTGAGCTTGACCAAACTGAAACGTTTTGAAAGTGGCTCTCATGCAAATTGGAGCATTATGAAAAAAATCGGTTTTATTGATATTCATCCGGGCGGTTCTATTTCTACTTTTTGCATAAAACAGGATGAAAGTGAGAAATGGCAGGATAATACTCTTGTTTATATTTTTAAAGAGAATTCCGGAAAAATTGAGCTTGAAAAAACACTTGAATATTCATCCGATGAGAATTTAGAGGATATCAATGATTTTTATCTGAGTATTCCCATGGAGTTATTAAATTTCAGGATAATTAATCTTCCATATTCAGATAAGGAAAAATTGGGTAAAGCAATTCCTTTAGAACTTGGAAGCCTTATTGAAGGTGGTGACCCTGAAGATATTGTTTTTGAAACAGTTGTTCTTAAAAACACCGATTCCGGATTTGATATACTGGTAGTTTATGCCGATAAAAGCTGCATTAATGCTGTAATTGAAAAGCTTTCTCTGAAAAATATTGATCCACGCATTATAACATCAATAGATCTTGCTAATATCATTCAAATGGGTGAAGACACACTTTTTTTTGTTGAACGCCTCGCAAGTAAGGAAAATAAGGAAGAAATTGACAGAACAGGTTCAGCAGCAAATGAACTTTTTCACCCGACCATAAATTTAAGATCCGGCCCTTTAGCCTATACAAAAGATATTGCCAGAAGAAAACGTATCCTGAAAAAAACAGTGGTTTTAAGTTTTTTACTGGCATTTATTATTAATGCCAACATTGTTATCAATCTGACAATAACAAATAAAGATATTTCTTCACAGAAGAAAAGTTTAAGGAACATGTATGCAGCTTTGTTTCCAGAAGAAAAGAAAATAGTTAATGAAGTATATCAGTTAAAATCTCATATCAAAGAGATGAAAAAAAAGAGTGATGCCTTAACAGGAGTAAATCCCATCGATTTTCTTCTAAAACTTTCTCAGGAACAAATAGGAGGAGTTATTTATAATGAAATCTGGTTCGAAAAAGAATTTATTAAAATGAAGGCCGAAGCAGTTTCAATGGAAGTTGTTGACAAGGCCAGGGGGAAGTACTCAAAATACTTATCAGATGTTTTGATCACAGATATTAAACCGGCAACCGACGGAAATGTTTTCTTTACTGTTGTTGCTAAAGAAAGGCCTGAATAAAAATGGACTTAAGGCAAATCCCGGAAAAATTATCGCAACATATCAGTAGAACATATTCGCGTAATGATATTATTATACTATTTCTTCTTCTGTGTTTTTTTCTTCTTACTATTCCTATGCACATGCTTAATAAAAAAGCAGAAAAAGAACTATCAGCTCTAAAAATAAGGCAAAATGGTTTTTATACCTTAAGCGATGAATACAAGAAGCTGAATGTGCACATAAGTGCTATTGAAAACAAAAGATCTTTGTCAAAGGCCGACAGTATTATTCATGCTTTAGATGAAGTATTCTTGCCGCTTGGTATTCAAGGGAAAATAAAATCTATAAAAAGTTTGGAAGATAGAGAAATAGAGGGCAGGATGAATGAAAAAAGCGCTGAGGTTATGATAGAACAGGTCAGTCTCAATGAACTGGTAAATATTTTTTATAAAATTGAAAATGTGCCTATGCTTCTTAAGATAAATAAAGCATCTATAAAAAAATCATTTGCATTCCCTGAACTTTTAGATATTTCCATGAGTATATCATTATTTACCGAAAAAGTTTGAATAGCTCATATTTAACGGATAACAAGTTTAACTAAAAATGAAAAAAGCAGCTTTTTTTATTGCAGTTGTATTCTTTGTCTTTTGGGGGCTATGGATAATTGCAATTCCCAATAAATTTGTGTCGGACTATATCTCAAACTCTCTTAAAAGATATAACATTATTATAGATTTGGATAGTTTTGAAAAAGGACTTTTTTATAGCATAAAAAAACAAAATGTTCAGATAAGCAGTACTGATGGTACTTTGATTTTAGTAATAAATAATTTAAAAGCCGGAATAAATTTTGCCTCTTTTTTAAAATTATCTCCGAAGATAGATATTCATTGCAATATCAATAAAGGAGATGTTGATGGAAATATCGGTTTTAAAAAAGGTACCGGCCTTGTTGCACGAATTAAGGGAAGTGGTATTGATATTAAAGATTTGCCTGTAGTTGAAAAGTTATATGGAATCAGTGGTACAGGAGATATTAATTTTGATTTTTTGAAAATAAAAGATAAAAGTAATATTAAGTTTTCTTTAAATAATGCAGATATAAAAAGTATCGGACTTATTCCGTTTGATTTGTTTAAAAAAATGCGTGGAGAAATGTTTGAGGAGAATGGATTAATTACCGTAAAATCTTTGGCAATGGAAGGGAATGGAATATATGCCAGGGCCAAAGGTTATATAAAAGGAAATAAAAGAGATTTGAAAATGGAGATAATGGTGAATTCTTCTTCTGATATGAAACCGTCATATCTTGAAGCTCTTGAAAAATACAGGGTCTCACCCGGTTATTATGTAATTAGATGAGCCAGTTTCAAAACGCCCCATTTTGGCCGATCTTAAGCGTTGGGCTCAAATTTCAATCCTCGAAATACTCAATGTATCCCTGCGGTTGAAATTTTCTCCCGCCTTGAGCTTGACCAAACTGAAACGTTTTGAAAGTGGCTCAGATGAAAGATGCTATTCTTTCGGGATTTCAAACTTTTCCATAAGATCATATAAAGTCGGGCGGCTTATGCCAAGCTCGGAAGCAGCTTTTGTCAGATTGCTGTTGTTTTTGAAAAGTGCTTTTAAAATTAGTTCTTTTTCTAAAGCTTCGCGTGCTTCCTTGAGCCCCATACCTTCAAATTTAGCAGGTGCAGAAGTTGTCATCTCAAGATCTTCAGGGCTTATTTTACCGCCTTCAGCCATTATAACGGCACGTTTTATTCGGTTTTCAAGTTCTCTGATATTTCCCGGCCATTCATATTGCAAAATAGCATTGATTGCCTCAGATGTGTAACCTTTTATTTTTTTTCTGTTTTCATCTGTATATCGCTCAAGAAAAGCTTTAGCCAAAAGCAACACATCTCCTTTTCTTTCTCTTAAAGGAGGAAGGGATATTGAAATTACTCCCAGACGATAATATAGATCATTTCTGAAACTTCCATCTTTCATTGCCTCTTCCAGATCGCGGTTTGTAGCAGAAAGAACACGGGTATCAACTTCAATTACTTCCCTTCCTCCTACTCGTTCGATAACTTTTTCCTGAAGGAATCGCAGAAGTTTAACTTGAAGAGAGAGCGGAAGTTCGCCTATTTCATCTAAAAACAGGGTACCACCTTCAGCCATTTCAATACGGCCTTTACGTTGCGTATGAGCACCTGTGAAAGATCCCTTTTCATGTCCGAAAAGCTCACTTTCAAGAAGATTTTCAGGTATGGCGCCGCAGTTAATAGCAATAAAAGAATTAGATTTGCGGTAACTAAGACTGTGAATAGCACGGGCGACCAGTTCCTTGCCCGTACCGCTTTCTCCTGTTACAAGAACAGGAGCATCTGTTGTTGACACCTTTTTTATTATTGAAAACACTTCCATTATTTGGGGGCAGGTGCCCAGCATGCCTTCAAAGGAGTTGCCGCTCAACCGGCTTTGTAGAATACGTTGTTCCTGTTCAAGATGAGATACATAAAAAGCGCGTTTTAAAACAATCTTAAGTTCATCTATTTGTATCGGTTTGTAGAAAAAATCATATGCACCTTGTGCTACAGCACGCAGGGCGTTTTCTTTTTCTCCGCGTCCGGTAATGATAATTACCTTGAGCTGTCTGTTTTCGGCAAGGATTTCAGACAAGGTCAGAAAGCCCTCTTCCACACCTGCAGGATGTGGAGGCAATCCCAGATCAAGTGTAATAACAGATGGGGTTTCCTTTTTAAATACAGCAAGAGCGCTCTTTCGATCTTCGGCCAGAAAAACCCTGTAGTCGTTGGCCAAAGCCCACTTCATCTGTGTTCTCAAATCTTCATCATCATCTACTATCAATATTTTTGGTTTTTTCATCCCTTGTCCTTAAATATTGTGACTTATATCTCTTGACAATATATGAACCGTTTATCTTTATTTACTGCTTATCGGCAAAAACACCCTAAACATTGACCATTTATTTTCTTTGCTTTCAACCTCTATCCTGCCACCATGAGCTTCAACAATTGTTTTACAGTGAAACAAACCGATTCCCATGCCTTGCTTTTTTGTTGTCCTGAAAGGCCGGAACAGATCATTTGCTATAAATTCCTCAGACATTCCGCAGCCATTGTCATAGATAGAGATCTGCACCCAATTTTCTTGACTGGCAGTTTCAACTATAATTTTTCCATCCTGTTCTATGGCATCACAGGCATTCATAAGAAGATTTTCGAGTACTTTATTAATTTGTTCAGGATCTATAAAAACCAAAGGAACATTGTTTAAATTTTGCAAAACAGACGCTTGGGTATATCCTTTTATATCAGATACTGCAGATGTAATCATCTCATTAAGATCAGTCTTTTGTACATAAAGTTCCAGCTTTTGGCTTAAAAGAGAGAGGCGGCTGCTCATGCTGTTTATCTTTAATACGCTTTGTGAAATTGTTTTAAGAGCATCGGCACGAAACTCAGGATTATCTATAAGAACAGGCAGGTTCTGTGTTACAAGAGAAAGTTTTGTCGCAAGATTTTTCAGGTCATGCATAAAAAAAGCAGACATGGCCTGGAATGCCTCTAGTTCTTTTACTTTGCGAAGATGTTCCGAAAGCCTCAAGTTTTGCAAAATAGCAGCCGCCTGATCGCCAATGGTTCTAACAAGCTCGGTTTCTTCAAAAGAAAGGGGCTCATAAAAAACTTTTTCGCTTAACGTCATAATCCCGATAAGTTGACCTGCGGCATTTAGCGGGACACAGTATCTTATGCGCGATTCGCGAGTTTCTGCATCATAGATGCGGTTTAGAGACTTCACCCAGCCGGCTGTATTTCCTTTAAGATCAAGCAAAACAGACTGTTCTTCCATTGTTCGGGTAAGATCGGCTATATTATAACCTGAAAAACTCATTGAATCTGCTTTTGCATCCGTAAATACTGTTGAACCTTCTAAAGACATTCTTTCCTGTTTATCGTCAACTATCCAGATGCTTACGGATAGAATCTCCATAGTTTCAGAAACCATGTTTACAATAATGCTGCAAAGATCTTTTGTTTGTGTAACAGAAGCGGTTCTGTTTGTAAAATCTCCCCAGATTTTCCGGTAGTCATACTGGGGTCGTTTGAAATGACGGCTTATGAAACGTTTTCTCTTTACCCGCAGACGGTCTGAAAGAAGCAGACTTAATATTATTAATAAAGCTGTAAATGCAAAAAATATTATTAGATAAGTATTATCTAACCATGCAAAATGAACGGAAAGCCATGTTAGAGCTCCTACTAATATAAAGTAGATGCCTGCGATAAGCATTGTAAATGAATTATATAAAAGCTGATGGGAAAGCTGGATACTGGCATTAAGAGGTTTCCCACGTAATAGTGACCGTAAAATAAGGATTGCGGCTACAAGAAGAGCTCCTTGATTAATAACATAAAGACCTGTAGTTACACCTTTGAAAAGCAGTACATAGCTGTAAGTGAAAAGACGTATTCCTATTATAGCTCCCAGGCCGAGAAACATGAATTTGGTTTGCCAGCGTATATGACCTGTGGCATGTCGGAATGTTTTTTCAAAATTCATCAGAATCAGGATTGCAGATAATATCCAGATAAGATGCCATATATATCCTGATCTTCCGATTGCGATAAAAAGTTCGGAGGTTTTTGTTAAAACGGGTTCTCCCGAAAAGAAGGAGTCTCTGAAAAAAATGGCTATTAATACAGGCAGAATAAAAAATGAAATAATGACCCATTTCCATTTTGATATCTGTTCCATATAATTAGCCCTGGCAAAGCTTATGCTGAAAAGAAGCCAGACAGATGGCAGAAATGAAGCGGTTATTGACTGGAATTGCTGTCGTATTAAAAAATTATCTATAGATAATGACTGGAAAAGAACCCCGGTTAATGCAGCATTTACTGAACATAAAATCATGCCTGCTGCAAAAATACGATGAATAAAAGAGCGAGGTTCCCGCCACAGCGCAAGAAGCGCAATTCCTGCTGCTACCGCAGCTGCAATATATGAGATAGTTATGTTAAACATTGTTTAGTCAGATGAAAAATTTAAGTGTTGTTGATATATACGATTTGATTTTATATATATCTGAGTTTTTAACTCTCCATTATAGTGAACAATGTACAGAGTTTATAGCATACAGCATTGGAATGCAAGTTTCATTTTAATGTTATGATTCAGGCAGGATTATTATTTCTTATTTTCTTCTAATCATTGACCTTTTATCTTCTTATGTGGTAATAAACTTCCGGCTTAATTTTTCAAAGATGCATGAATCGTTTTAATAAAACGGTATTTTCTGATGATTAATTGATAAACTTGTTAAATAAAAAAATAGTACTTTAAAACCTGACGGTTGCATTATTTTAAGCCGTCAAAATCAGGAGGTTTTTTGATATGAAAGAAGTTGTAATAGTTGGAGGCGCAAGAACTGCTGTAGGGTCATTTGGTGGAACCTTAAAAGATGTTTCTGCTATTGATTTAGGTGGTCTGGTTATAAAAGATGCTCTTAAAAGAACGGGGCTCAGGCCTGTTGTTGGAGCAAATACATTAGATAATGCTCCGGAAAAATTGAAAGATAAAGGTATAACCGAGCTTGAAAGCAAATATTTTGATTGGGATGATTCAAAACAAGCAATTGAAATTGATGAAGTTATAATGGGAAATGTGCTTCAGGCCGGATTGGGGCAAAATCCTGCAAGACAATCAATGATACGTGGTGGTATTCCGAAGGAGACTCCTGCCTTTACTATTAATAAAGTGTGCAGTTCAGGACTTAGGGCGATTGCTTTGGGCGCAACTTCCATAATGGCCGGACAGGCCGATGTCATAATAGCCGGTGGACAGGAAAACATGAGCCTTGTACCGATGGCGCTTCCAAAAGCCCGCTGGGGTTACAGAATGGAAATTACCGGAAACGGCCAGATCCAGGATTTAATGGTTTTGGATGGATTATATGAGATATTTTATGGCTATCATATGGGATTAACCGCTGAAAATATTGCTGCTATGTATGGGATCAGCAGAGAAGAGCAGGATCAACTAGGCGCACTCAGCCATGAAAGAGCTATGGCTGCAATAAAAAACGGCATATTTGCCCAGGAAATAACCCCTGTTGTGATAAAAACGCGAAAAGGTGACACTATAGTTGATACTGATGAGCGCCCAATGGAAACAAGCGTTGAAAAAATGGGAAAATTAAGACCGGCATTCAAAAAAGACGGAACCGTGACAGCCGGAAATGCTTCGGGAATAAATGACGGAGCTGCGGCAGTTGTTATGATGAGCCTTGATAAGGCCAAAGAGCTTGGACTTGAACCTATTGTTTATGTCAAGTCTTTTGCATCCGGTGGTGTTGATCCGGCATATATGGGACTTGGGCCTGTTCCTGCTATTAAAAAAGCATTGAAATTAGCCTCCATGACATTAAATGATATTGACATGATAGAATTAAATGAAGCATTTGCATCGCAGGCTATCGGTTGTATGCGCGAACTTGGTATTGATAATGACAGACCGAATGAACTGGGAAGCGGCATTTCTTTGGGGCATCCCATTGGCTGCACAGGTGCTCGCCAAATGGTTTCAGGAATGAACCAGATGAAAAGAAAAGGATATTCTACAGGGCTTATTTCCATGTGTATAGGCGGCGGTATGGGAATGGCCATGGTTATTGAAAGAAAATAAGGATTATAATATGGATCTTAGCAGAAAACTCGGGATTCTCATTTTTTGTGGTGTGCCTGCCATAGTCGGCGGGGGTATAGCATATGCTGCTTTTGGCAGTTATACTTATGTGATTGCTTATGAAATCATTCTTTTCCTTTTTGCCGGAGTATTTGTCGGCAAAGCATAGAGAACAGATATCCATTCCGGTAGCAAACTTTAAACAAAAGGTTTTGTATTATTATGCAAACTGAAGAACTACATGAGATCAACTTAGAAACAGAAATGAAAAAGTCTTATCTCGATTACGCCATGAGCGTTATTATCGGGAGGGCTTTGCCTGATGTTCGTGATGGTCTTAAGCCTGTTCATCGCCGCATTCTTTATGCCATGCGCGAGCTTAAGAATGATTGGAACAAACCGTATAAAAAATCAGCCAGAATAGTCGGTGATGTAATAGGTAAATATCATCCGCATGGTGATACGGCGGTTTATGATACTATTGTTCGAATGGCCCAGGATTTTTCATTAAGGTATCTGCTTGTTGATGGCCAGGGCAATTTCGGCTCTGTAGATGGAGATCCCCCCGCAGCAATGCGTTATACTGAAATCAGAATGACGCGCCTTGCCCATGAAATGATGGAAGATATCGATAAAGAGACCGTTGATGTTGTGCCGAATTATGATGAGTCTTTAACCGAGCCTTCAATACTACCTGCTAAAATTCCATGTCTTCTGATAAACGGATCATCAGGTATTGCTGTCGGAATGGCGACAAGTATTCCACCGCATAATCTTACCGAAGTAATAGAAGCAATAAAGAGTCTTATAGATAACCCCGATATTACATGTGAAGAGCTTATTAAAATAGTTCCGGGTCCGGATTTTCCGACAGCCGGTATAATTTACGGGAGAAGTGGAATATATGATGCTTATTCCACTGGAAGAGGTAAAGTAAAGGTTCGTGCCAGGGTTTTCGTTGAAATAGATAAAAAGAGCCAGAGTGAAACTATAGTGGTTACAGAGCTTCCATATATGGTCAATAAAGCATCCCTTATAGAAAAAATTGCCGAACTGATCCGTGACAAGCATATAGAAGGAGTAAAATATGTAAGGGATGAATCCGACAGACAAGGGATGCGGATTGCTCTTGGCCTCAAGAAAGACCAGATGGCCAAAATTATTATAAATCAACTTTATAAGCATACCCGGATGCAAAGCACATTCGGGATCATCTTCCTTGCTGTTGTAAATAACAGACCGGAAGTTTTAAAATTAAAGGAAATTCTTGAGTATTTTGTACTGCACCGCAAGGATATTATTATAAAGCGGACAAAGTTTGAATTAAAGAAAGCTGAAGCCAGGGCTCACATACTTGAAGGGCTCAAGATAGCGATAGATAATATTGATGCAGTAATTACATTGATTAAAAGCTCTAAATCTCCCGCAGAGGCCAAACAATCACTTATATCTAAATTCGATATGACTCCTATTCAGGCTCAGGCTGTGCTGGATATGCGTCTTCAAAGGCTTACAGGCCTTGAGCGGGAAAAGATAATTGAGGAATATAATAATATAATAAATGATATTGCAAGATACAAAGAGATCCTTTCTAACGAAAAGATAGTGTTAAATATAATAAAAGATGAACTTACCCAGATAAAAAGTGAATACGGTGATGTACGACGCACTGAAATTACGGATGAAACGGAAGATATTTCTATTGAGGATTTAATAGTTGAAGAGGATATGGTTGTTACTGTTTCCAAGAATGGGTATATAAAGAGAACGCCCGCAAGTATTTATGATGCGCAAAGTCGCGGAGGCAAAGGTAAAACCGCGATGGCAACAAAGGAAGAGGATTTTGTTTCATTGCTTTTTGTCGCATCTACTCACCACAATTTTCTGTTTTTTACAAATCAGGGGAAAGTTTATTGGTGTAAAGTTTATGATATTCCTGAAGCCGGACGGACAAGCCGGGGTAAGGCTATAGTTAATTTATTAAACTTTGCACAAGATGAAAAACTTACTACCGTTCTTGCTGTAAAGGATTTTGAGCCGGGATCTTTTGTGATCATGGCAACAAAGCGAGGGCAGGTTAAAAGAACGGATATCATGGCATACAGCCGGCCAAGAGTAGGAGGGATCAAGGCTTTAAAACTTGATGATGGAGATGAGCTTATAGCAGTGCGTATTACTGATGGTACGCTTAATGTTTTTGTTTGTTCAGCTTTGGGGAAATCTATTCGTTTCCACGAATCGGATATACGGGCAACCGGCCGTGTTACCGGAGGAATGCGTGGGATGCGTTTGTCCAAGGATGACCGGATAGTGGGAATGGAGGTTTTAAGCCATGGGCAGACACTTTTTGCGGTTACGGAAAACGGTTTTGGCAAAAGAACATCTATTGATGAATATCCTGTTCATAAAAGAGGAGGAAAGGGTGTCATATGCATAAAAACCAGTGAAAGAAACGGCCAGGTTGTAACAATAATTATTGTAGATGAGGATGATGACCTTATGCTTATGACAGACTCCGGTAAAATTATTCGTACTCCCATAAGCGGTATTTCAGTTATCAGCCGCAACACCCAGGGAGTCAAGCTTATGAACAGAGAAGAGCCTGAAAAAGTTATCGGAGCGGTGAGGCTTGCTGAAAAAGACTAGCCCAGGGTCGGGAGAATATACCATATAAGAGGATATGGATGAATTTTAGATGATGGATATATCAGAAATAAATAATGCAAATATCGGTGTGATTGGGGCAGGAAGCTGGGGTACTGCGCTTGCCAATCTTTTGGGTAATAAAGGATTTAAGGTTGATTTCTGGGTTTTTGAAAAGGAAATAAAAGAACAGATCGAAGAATTTCGCGAGAATAAGGTTTTTCTTCCTGATATAGTACTTTCTTCTAATATTATTCCTTCAAATAATATTGCCGATGCGGTTAAAGGAAAAGATCTTGTTCTTATAGTTGTTCCATCCCATGTGATGCGCGAAACAGCTATGAAAATATCGGGCTTGCTTGATAAAAAAACAATAATAGTTTCTGCTTCAAAGGGAATAGAAAATGGTACGTATCTTACCATGACCGGTGTTCTCAAGGAATGTATAACCAATATTTGTGAAGATAATTTTGCTGTTCTTTCAGGGCCGAGTTTTGCCAAGGAAGTAGCAAAAAACTTACCTACCGCTGTAACAGCAGCATCAAAAAATCCTGATGTTGCAGCTTATGTTCAGCTCTTGTTCGCAACTCCATTTTTCAGGGTATATACCAATGATGATATAATAGGTGTTGAATTGGGGGGTGCTGTCAAAAATGTTATAGCTATTGCTGCAGGAATTATAGACGGTCTTGGCCTGGGATTAAATACCAGAGCAGCACTTATAACAAGAGGACTGGCAGAGCTAAAGCGACTAGGGCTTGCAATGGGTGCAAAGCCTGAAACATTTACAGGTCTTGCCGGTGCTGGTGACCTGGTTCTTACCTGTACAGGCGATTTAAGCAGAAATCATATGATCGGTAAAAAAATAGGCGAAAACAGGAAATTAAAAGAAATTCTTTCCGAAATGCGTATGGTTGCAGAAGGTGTAAATACTACAAAATCGGTTTATAATCTTTCAAAAAAACTTGGTGTTGAAATGCCTATTACCCATGAAGTATACAACATATTATATGAAGAAGTTTCTCCTAAAGAGGCTGTACTCACGCTTATGACTCGCGATCTTAAGCAGGAAGTGGATGAGTAAAGACAGCATACAGAAAAAGGGCGAAGGCCACAGACAAAGGCTTCGAGACAAATACCTGACTTCAGGCCTTTCCGGTTTCCATGATTATGAAGTAATAGAACTTTTATTAACTCTTGCTACCCCGCGCAAAGACTGCAAGGAAGCTGCAAAGGTGGCTTTAAATAAATTCAAGACATTTCAGGCAGTCCTCGAAGCTTCCCCATCTGAATTGTGTAAGATAAAAGGCATAGGACCTGTAAATCTTTTTGGGATCAAGCTTGTTAATGATGTTGCAAACAGGTATCTTGAAAAAAAATTGATTAATAAAGATCCTATAAACAATTCCAAAGCATTGTTTGATTACCTTAACCATAATTTAAGGGATAAAAATATTGAGTGCTTTGAGGTGATATTTCTCGATGCCAAGAACAAAGTCATAAGAGCCGAAACCCTTTTTAAGGGTTCGCTTACTTCAAGTTCCGTATATCCAAGAGAAGTTGCACGGGCTGCTTTGGATTATCATGCAGCAGCTCTTATTTTCGCTCATAACCATCCGTCAGGTGATCCTGAACCTTCCGCCGAAGACATAGCGGTTACAAGGCAGCTTGTTTTTGCATGCAAGGTAATGGGTGTTTCCGTCCATGAACATATTATAATTGGGGACAATAAATATTACAGCTTTGCAGATCACGGTTATATTGAAAAGATTAACCGGGAATTTAATTTGCAGACTAAAGAGTTTGATGCGGGAAGTTTGCCGAAATGAATGCCGACAACACAAAAAATCCGGATTGTTTCGGGAAAATGGATATTGTTTTCCCAATGGCCGATGACGGCTTAAGATGTTCGCCGAAATCCTGTCTTGCATGCGATTTAAAGACCGATTGCTTAAAAACAGCTATGAACCGGGAAGAGGGCCTAAGAGTACGTGAAGAATTAACAGACAAGTATTATGAAGCAGGCATGATCGGCTTTTTGAAAAGATGGTCTGATAAAAAAGATCTGCACCGCAAGATAAAAAATAAATAGACTTTCAGATAATGTTTTTGGCAAGGCCAGAAGGAGCTCCCTGAGTAAGGCATGCAATTAGTATGTTGTCGAAGGGGGGCGACTGATAACGCAGTCCAAAAACTTTATATGGAAGTCTAAAGCAAGGAGGAAGTTTTGAAAACTATAAAAGACATTAACCTTTCGGGTAAACGTGTGTTTATAAGAGTTGATTTTAATGTGCCTTTAGATGAAAAGCTTAATATAACTGATGATACCAGAATAAGTTTTGCACTTTCCAGCTTAAAATACGCGATAGAAAATAAAGCAAAGCTTATTATTGCATCTCATCTTGGCAGACCGAAAGGAAAAGTTTCTCCTCAGTTCAGTCTTTTGCCGGTAGCAAAACGGCTTAGTTCTTATTTGGACAAAGAGGTTAAGATGGCTCCCGACTGCATAGGGTCTGATGTGGATTCTTTGATATCTTCAATGTCTGAAGCAGATGTGTTGCTTCTTGAAAACTTAAGATTTCATCCTGAAGAAGAAAAAAATGACGATAATTTTGCAAAAGAACTGGCAAAGCTTTGTGATATATACGTTAATGATGCATTTGCCGTATCTCATAGGGCGAATGCTTCTGTTGCCGCAATAACAGAGCATGCTCCTGTGTCGGTTGCCGGATTTTTGCTTGAAAAAGAGTTGGAATACTTTAAAAAAGCCATGACAACCCCGAAGAGGCCGCTTGTGGCCGTTGTGGGAGGAGCAAAAGTTTCAAGCAAGCTTGCAGCTCTTGAAAATATGATTTTGCGCGTTGACAAACTGATAATTGGCGGTGCAATGGCAAATACTTTTCTAAAAAGCCAGGGCATTGATGTAGGGGATTCAAAGGTAGAAGAAGATCTTTTGGAAGTTGCCGCATCAATAATGAAGAAAGCTTTAAAAAAAGGTGTTAAATTCTATCTTCCTGTTGATGGAATTGTTGCTGATTCTTTTTCTCCCGATGCAGCAACAAAAATTGTGCCTGTAGCCAAAATACCGGCAAAGTGGATGATGCTTGATATAGGGCCTGAGTCATCTCTGCTTTTTTCAAAAGCTTTAAAGGATGCAGAAACAATAATCTGGAATGGCCCTCTCGGAGCATTTGAAATGGAAGCTTTTGCCAAAGGAACAATGTCTATGGCAAATGATCTGGCAAATTCTAAAGCATTAACCATAGTTGGCGGAGGAGATACTGATTCGGCTGTCCATAAAGCAGGTAAAGCAGGCAGTATAACTTTTATTTCAACAGGAGGCGGTGCTTTTCTTGAGTTGCTTGAAGGCAAGACCTTGCCTGCTGTTGCAGCTTTGGTCAAAGCCCAGCAAAAAACAGTATAAGAATAAAAACTGTTTTTATCTATGGAAAATCTTCGTTCTCATAAATTTAAAATTCTTTTCGGCATCTGTATTATTGCTGTTGCAGTTGTAATATATATTTTCAGGACTCCCTTATGGACTTTGACTCTTTTTTATTGGAACCTATTATCCGACAGGGAACAGATTAAAACATTTATTACATCGTTTGGAATCCTTGCCCCTATTGCTTTTATAGCTATCCAGATCCTTCAGGTTATTTTTGCTCCTGTTCCCGGAGAAGCAACAGGCTTTATAGGCGGATATCTTTTTGGCGCTTTACAGGGGTTTATTTATTCAAGCATAGGGCTTGCTTTTGGTTCGTGGATAAATTTTCTTATTGGCCGTTTTTTAGGCAAGCGCTTTATCAGAAAAATAATTCCTATAAATTATCTGAATAAATTTGACTCAAGTATTAAGCACCAGGGGGTTCTAGTGCTTTTTGTGCTATTTGTTTTTCCCGGTTTTCCCAAAGATTATCTTTGCCTGTTTCTTGGCATGAGTGCTCTTCCGATTAAAGTATTTATTCTTCTTGCCACTATAGGGCGCATGCCCGGAACTTTGATGCTAAGTTTTCAGGGAGCATCCCTTTATGATAAAGCGTATGGGCCCTTTATAATTATAACGGTCATTTGTATTGTCTTTATGGCCATTGGATATAAATACCGCGATGCTATTTATCAGTGGGTTGATAAAATTAACAACAAGTAATACTTCAGTTCGCGCTACTCACGGTGGGTTAAAATAGGTGTGAGCTGCAAGCCCTTTATGGAAGTATGAAGCAATGAAAAAGACAATGTTTAAGAGAAAACATATAATAACCGTGGCTCTTTTTATAGCAATGGTTACCTTAGGTTCTCTTTCAACCTGGTTTATATGGAACTATACAGTACGCAGATTATCTGAAGAAGCTATGGAAAAAGCTCTTCTTGTAGCACGATCAATTAATTATAAACGCTTACAAAATCTGCAAGGCAACTTAAACGATCTGAATACACCGGATTATGTCCGAATCAAAGAACAATTGACCCAAATCCGTAAAGCCCATAAAACATGCCGTTTTCTCTACTTGATGGGACGCAAAAGCAATGGAACGGTTTTCTTTTTTATAGATTCCCAATTGCCGGGTTCGAAGGATTATACGCCACCTGGTCTAATCTATAATGAAGTGTCAGAAGAATACCTGTACACATTTAATACCGGAAAGCCCCGTGCTGTTGGCCCAATTGAAGATCGTTGGGGTATCTTGATGACTAGTCTTGTTCCAATATACAATCAGGAAACTAATAATCTAATTGCGGTACTGGGTATGGACATTGATGCCAAAGATTGGAAGAATATGGCCATAGTGCAGTGTCTGCTTCCGGTAAGTCTAACCATGTCGATAATTTTTCTTACTGCTCTTTTACTGATAATAAATCGGAACAGATTAATAGTTAAAATGCACTATGATGAAATGAATGAATTCAACACAGAACTGCAACTAGCTTTGAAGCACGTTAAAAAATTACAGGGGCTTCTTCCAATTTGTGCTTCATGTAAGAAAATTAAAGATGACAAAGGTTATTGGAATCAGATTGAATCTTACATTGTAGAGCATTCTGAGATTCAATTTAGTCATGGGCTTTGTGAGGAATGTTCTGAAAAACTTTATGGTAAAGAAGATTGGTACAAAAAATTGAAAAGAAAAGAAAAAGCGAACCATATAATCGAATAGCCGGAGGTTTTTAAATTAAAAAAGCCTGTTCATCTTGTCGGTTACTGTGCAAAAAAATGTTCTTATGCAATCCGTTTCCCCTTTTTATATAATACCCAATGACATTCGCCCTATAAAGGTATATTTTATGCTTGACGCATTAAATTTTATTATGATAATGATAACTTCGGTCGTGTTACCCGTATTATTTTTCTGTAGACATCGGGCTAAAAGACTATTTTCTACTTCCCTGTCTTTGGTTTTCCCGAAAACAAATCCTTTTTAAGCGATAAGCTGTTTTTAGAGGATTGGAAGATTATTTTTCATGAGAGGAACCAACGCCTCAATATCCAAAATATCGCGGCCCGCGCTCACGAACGTCTTTTATAGAACAAGACTATTTGAGGCGCTGGAGATTGGCAGTAAACCCATTATCTGGATCTCCGGCCCTGCGGGCTCAGGAAAGACCACGTTTGCTGCGAGCTATTTAGATTCAACAGGGATTCCGTGTCTTTGGTATCGTGTGGACCGGAGTGATTCTGACATAGAGAATTTTTTCTATTATATGGGGCTAGCGGCAAAGAAAGCAGCTCCACGTTTCAAAAAGCCGCTTGAAACGTTAAGACCTGAATATCTACAGGGAATACCGGTTTTCACACACAGATTCTTCGAAGACCTTTATCGCAGGTTGAAACCTCCTTTTGCAATTGTTTTGGACGATTATCAGGAAGCACTTGAAACCTCTGCCTTTCATGAGATTGTTAATATAGGCTTGTCCGATGTACCTGACGGTACGCGTGTATTTATTCTAAGCAGGAATGAACCGACCCCGGCTCATATCGGGTTGCGTGCAGGTAACAAGATGCATTTTATCAGATGGGACGATCTTCGCTTTACACTTGATGAATCGAAACAGTTCACGCAAATTGCCGGAAAGCAAGAGCTGACGGACAATGAAATCACAGGCATGCACAACAGCATCGAAGGCTGGGCTGCAGGTCTTGTTTTGCTTATGGAAAACAATGCCTACGCTGCAACAACGCTGAAACCGCCCCAAAAACTATTGCGTAAAGATGTGTTTAGCTATTTCGCGAGGGAGGTTTTCGACAGGCTTGATGAAAAGATGCAGGGTTTTTTGTTAAAGACAGCATTGCTACCGGCAATGCCGGCGAAGATTGCGGAAAGGCTGGCTGGAAAGGGTGCTGAAGATATGCTTGAAACTCTTAGAGGCAGCCATTTTTTTACTGAGCTAAATTTGACACCTAAACCTGTATACAGATATCATTCCCTGTTCAGAGATTTTCTGATTGCCCGCATGAGAGAATCTTTTAGACCGGAAGATATCTTGCAGGAGCAAAGGCGTGCTGCATCGCTGCTTGAGGAATCAGGTCAGCTGGAGCATGCAGCAGATCTTTGGATTGAATGTGAAGATTGGGAGGCACTTTCGGCTCTTATATTGAAAAACGCTGAAATGCTTCTTAGTCAGGGCAGGATCCAATCTCTGGCCGGCTGGCTTACCCGGCTGCCAGATGATACACTTTCTAAATCCCCATGGCTTTATTATTGGCTGGGTATGTGCCGCCTCTTATTTGATCCTGCTTCTGCAAGACAATATCTTGAAAAAGCGTTTGATGAGTTTAATATAGCCGACAACCTTGCGGGGGCCCTGCTTTCATGGTCTTTTATTATAGAGAGTTTTGGTTATGAGTTTGCTGATTTTACCCCGCTTCAGATGTGGATCAAGCGCCTATATCAATTAATGGACAGGAGGCGACTAAACTTTCCCTCAGTCCAAATTGAGACCAGAGTAGCTGCCGGTATGGTGTTTGCTATGACAACCGCTTGGCCTTGGCACGCCGATATGGAAGATTGGATAAAGAGGTCGCTTAAACTTGCAAGAGAATGCGGTGATCAAACACTTTGCTGTACAGCATTTTTTTCGGTTTGTCTTCATTACGCATTATCCGGAGATTTTAAAAAATTCTCCTTATTGATGGAAGAAATGCGCAATATGACCAGAAGGCCCGGAGCTAGTCTGTTTGTAAAAGCTATATTTATTGTACTTGAAGCCCATCTTTGCCTTGCCTTTCATATTGGTTCTGATCATAGAGATGCTGCAAAAATTATTTCAGCAGCACTTGAATTCTCTGCCAAAACAGGCATCCATTATTTTGATTACCTTGTTTTATATACAAAGGCTTTTGTTGAATTCGAAGCCGGAGATCTCGCGGCAGGAGATGAAAGCTTGCGTGCTCTTGAAGCTATATTGGATCCCAGGCAAAGACTTCGTGTTGCATTTTTTCATCGTCTTTTAGCTTATCGTGAGTTTGTGGCTGGAAATTTCTCTAAGGCATTGACTCGTGCCGAAGAAGCACTTAAAATCTCAGAAAAGGGTGGTTATGTCTATGTGACGGCAAACAGTCATTTGGCGATAGCTCGAGTGCTGCATGTAATAAACCAGACCGATAAGGCCCAAAACCATATCCAGTCGGCTATGGATCTTTCATGCGGGTCAAAGCTGTTTTATTTTATGTGCCTTCTTGCCAAAGCACACTTTGCTTTCGACACGGGCAAAGAGGAAGAAGGTCTGAGTCTGTTGCGGCAGGGTTTTCTAATCGGAAGTGAGCAAAATTATATGGGTTTTGTATACTGGTGGGATCCAAAAATTATGGCATTTCTTTGTGCAAAAGCTCTTAGCGCAGGTATAGAAACTGACTATGTCAGACAATTCGTTAGCAATAGGAAACTCATAGAATACCAAGTCCCGGTAGAATTGGAAGGCTGGCCCTGGCCTCTTAAGATTTATACATTTGGTGAATTCAGGATTGAACGGGATGGAAATAATCTGGATTTCAAAGGCAAGGCTCCTCAGAAACCTTTGGCACTTCTTAAGGTGCTGATTTGCCTCGATCACAATAATGTACCTGAAGAAGATATTGTGGACGCACTTTGGCCTGAAACCGACGGAGATTTGGCCCATAAATCCTGTGAAATAACACTTCTGCGCCTCCGAAATATTATAGGAAAGGAGGTCGTTTCGGTCAATGGAGGGTTGGTCTCGCTGTGCAATAAATATTGCTGGACAGATCTTAGAGCGATCAGGAGCCTGTTGGATCAGGCTGAGAGCGCTTGGGCAAAGGCAAAGAGAGAGCGGGAATTCAAAGCAGCCATAGCCTTGACTGGCAGGGCTATGGGCATATACAAAGGAGACTTCCTTCCGGCGGACTCTACAAAGAGCTGGGTTATGACTGTCCGTGAGAGCATAAGAAACAGGTTTCTTGACCTTATAATTAACACCGGAAAATACTGGCAGAAAGCCGGGCAATTTGAAAAAGCAATAGAGCAGTACAAACGGGGGCTGATGCTGGATAGCCTGGTGGAGGAGCTCTATCAATCTCTGATGCTCTGCCAAATCAACCTTGGGCGCCGGGCCGAGGCCGCAAGAATTTACGAAAAATGTAAAGCTGTTCTTTCAAAAACCTTGAACATATCTCCATCCGAAAAGACCAACACGATATACAAGTCCATAACTTCTTAATAAATTTCATATAAATACGTATTTAGCAGGCCCTTTATATAATCTGGTATTTTTTTGTAAAATCCTTAATCTGTAGGCTATCTGTAGCTGCTTGTCTGTTATGATATTTGTTATAAGCAAACAATTACATATTGAATCAAAATATTATTTTGACAAACGCTATTAAATATAATGCAAATATTAAAATAACTATGAATGAGTTGTAAAAGGGGGGAGTTGTGGAGTGCTACATAATACGTATTTACAGAAGAGATAAAATAAACCCGGACATTGTTTCAGGAATAGCCGAAATATCGGGCGTTGAGAAGCCCATTATTTTCTCGAGCATTAAAGAAATAGAAAATATATTAAAGAATCGCTCTGAAGAGATATGTCCGGTTGGTCTAAAATTCCCACACAAATCTGCCGGAAAATAAATATCCTTGAGAAGTATTTCTGATACCAAATTCGGATAGGGCGCTAAGGGTTATAGAAAGTTTATTCCCTGTATTCCAGTATATGGATGGGCCGGCCTGAAAGCGTCTTATGCCTGAATTATGGATTTTGTGGCCGTTTACTGTCTTGTTCTCTCCGAATGTGGCGTTGAAGTTTCCACCTGCCAATACACCGGGGTATATCATATATCCAACATAAATTTCCAAAATCGTTTCATTACCTTCATTTATGTCTGCATCTGTATTTTTTGTAAATATATTATAAAAAAGACTCGTCTCAATATTGAATTTGCCCAATTGTTTTGCCATACCCAAAACGGGTCTTATTTAATCTGTAGTTGGCAATTTTCTGAAACGAGAGAACAAAGCTAAAAAATCTTCCAGCAGCATATATAGACATGGGATTAAAAGCAAAGTAATAAAAGTAGCGAAGAGTACTCCAAACCCAAGGCTGATTGCCATTGGAGTAATGAATCTTGCCTGTATGCTTTTTTCAAGCATGATGGGTGTTAAGCCGGCAAAAGTGGTCAAAGATGTAAGGATAATTGCCCGGAATCTTAGCTTGGCTGCTTTTATTATCGCATCATAAGCGTTATAATTTTCTTCCGTCCTTAATCTGTTTGTGCGGTCTATAAGTACCAGCGAGTCGTTTACTACAATCCCTGAAAGACCCACCATACCCATAAGACTCATCATACTTAAGTTGAAACCAAGAAGAATATGACCGATTACTGCTCCCACCAGTCCGAAGGGAATTGCAGCCATAACAACAAGTGGTTGTGAAAAGGATCTGAATGGAATGGCCAGAAGTGCAAATATCCCGAATAGAGCAAAAATGAATCCTCTGTTGATATCGGCTAATGATTCGTTTTGTTCCCGGCCTTCTCCTTCAAGGGTGTAACGCAGTCCCGAATACCTGTTCAGAAGATTCGGAATAAATCTCTGAGTCAGATCGTTTCTAATATCATTGGCATTTCCAACTTTTTCATTAACATCTGCTGTTACCTTGATAACCCTTCGGCGCTGGGCCCTTTCAATTGTGGCATAGCCCTGTTTCATTTCTATTTCCGCTACAAGATTGAAAGGCACCTCATGGCCTGAAGGTGTACGAATCCTCATTTCTTCGGTATTGGCAAGAGACTTTCTTTCTGATTCGGGATATCGCACTAAAACCTTGACTTCATCATTATCCAGCTGCAGGCGAAGGGCTTCGGCGCCGTAAAATGCGCTTCTTACCTGCCTTGCCAGGTCGTTTAATGTAAGCCCAAGGGTGCTGGCAGCCGGTTTCAATTTAAGCTGCATCTCCTGTTTGCCGGGTAAAAAACTGTCGCTTATATCAAATACGCCCGGATATTTCTCAAGTTCATTTTTTAATTCATCTGCAGCCAAAAGAAGTTGTTCGTGATTATCCATGGAAAGGTGAATTTCAATGGCATTTCCGGCATTGCTGATATCGCTTTTGAAACTTACGGTTTCTGCATCGGGTACTATTCCTGCTTCTTTACGCCACAGATTTACAATTTCCCCGGAGCTTAAGTTGCGCTGTTCAGATTCTAACAGCTGAATCCATATTTGTGCCAGATGTCCGCCAACATCGTTGTTTCCGCTGTGTCTGTCAAAATGCGAGCCCACCATGGATATACTGTATTCAAAATTTGACGGAGCACCTGCAGGGTTCTTTTTATCAATTTCATCCAGAACTTTTTTTGCAGCTTTTTCAAAATAGCTTACTACTTCTGAAGTCCTGGCAGGCGGAGTTCCTGATGGCATGGTTATCATGCATTCCAGCGTGTCACTTTCTACTTTTGGAAAGAAAGTGTATTTTATTAAACCCGCCTGCCAAATACCAAACGTAATAAATATAATGGCAATTCCAAGAGCAACTGAAGCATAACGCCATTTTACGCAAAATTCTACAAGCCTGGCATAGGGCCCGTTAACAAAGCGGTTTAGCCATCTTGCGCTGAACTTTTCGTGTTTAACACCTGGGCTGCTGTTTCTTTTCAGTGCTTTCGAGCGGTTTAAATGGGAAGGAAGGACGAACAGTGATTCTATCAAAGAGCCGGATAAAACCAGAATTACTACAAGGGGAATATTTCGTGTCAGTTTTCCCATCGTGCCTCCAGCCATTAGTAGTGGCCAGAAGGCTACCATAGTGGTTAACACTGAAAAAATAACAGGCCTTCCCACCTCCATGGTTCCAATGATTGATGCATCAAGGGCATTTGCACCCTCTTCATATTTCCGGTATATATTTTCACCCACTATTATGGCATCATCAACAACGATACCAAGTACCATTATAAAAGCAAAAAGAGATATCATATTGATGGAGACATCAAACTGGGGTAAAAACATCAAACCTGCTGCAAAGGATACCGGAATTCCGAAGGTTACCCAAAATGCAAGCCGGATTTCCATAAAAATGCCAAGAATTATTATTACCAAAAAAAGTCCCATGGCCATATTTTTCATGAGAAGTTCAATACGGCTTTTCAATATTTTGGACATATCACCAAAATATTCGATATCTACGCCTTTCGGCAGACTTGGCTGAATTTCTTTAATATATTTCTTAACAGCTTTTACAACTGAAAGTGCACTCTGGTCGGCAACCCGGAAAACATTTATAATAGCCGCCGGTTTTCCCATAAAATGTGCAAATACATCCACATCCTGAAACCCGTCACTTAGTTTTGCAATATTGTCCAGAGTTACCCTGCTTCCGTCAGGCCGGTTGATAATTGCAATATTGCGATAGTCATCGGCGTAATATCTCTTTCCTTTGGTCCGAATAAGAATTTCACCGCCTGCTGTTTTAACGCTTCCGGCAGGAAGATCGAAACTGCTTCTGGTTATAATATCAGCAACATTTGCAAGAGTAAGGCCATATCTGCGCAGAGTTTTTTCGGAAATTTCAATATGGATTTCTCTTTCTCTGACTGCACCGATATCTGCCTGGGTAACCCCCGGAAGATTGGTAAGATCGTCTTTTATTCTGTTTGCAAGATGTTTTAAAGTCGATTCCGAAACATCTCCGTAAATGGCGATATTAATAACCTGGCTGCGCCGCACAATTTCCCTGACAACCGGTTGTTCAGCCTCTTCCGGAAATGTAGTAATATGATCAACTTCCGCCTTGACATCATCAAGAAGTTTTTTTAAATCCCAGTCTTTCATTACTTCAACGATTACAGATCCAAAACCTTCTCTTACGGTTGAATCTATTCGTTTGATGCCGGCAAGTCCTGAAATTTTTTCTTCAATTTTTCGGATTACTCCTTCTTCCACTTCAGCCGGTGAGGCACCGATGTATACTACCGAAATGTTGATTTTATCCAATACCAAATCAGGAAAAACCTCAAGTTTGATACTGGTTCCCACAACTATTCCGCCGATAAGAAGAAAAAACATTAAAAGATTTGCGGCAACATGGTTTTGCGTAAACCATTTAATGACCCCGTTCATGATTGTTCCACTCCATCTTTTGCAGGTACATTGCGCACTTTCATTCCATTGGTTACTTCCTTAATAGGAGAAACCACAACCTGTTCCTTATCTGAAAGGCCGCTCTTAAGCACAATACCTGCTCTCGAGCGAAGGGCAACCTCAACAGTTCGAAATTCAAGTCTTCCATCTTTATCTACCACCCAAACTACATTATCCTGATGAATGGCGGATCTGGGAATAATGACTCCGTTTTCAATAGATTTTCCCTGAATGTTCACGGATGCGAAAAGGCCTGGAGCCAGCGGCGGTTTTTTCGCGTAAGGCGCATCGACTTTAACCACAATATTTACCATTCGTGTCAGTTCATCCACTTTTCCTTCAGCCCGTACCACCGTGCCTTTCCATATTCTTCTTTTCCCGGCTATATCAACATATACTATTGCATCTGAGCCCTTTCCATTTCCACTTGTAAACCCCGGAACATCAAACCATTGCAGGTTTTCGGTTTCCATTGGAAGTACAATCTCCGAAGCTTCAATGGAATAAAGAGTGGCAAGCCCCTGACCAAGAGAAACATATTGACCGATATCTACATTTTTTTTACCGACCTGCCCGTCAAACGGGGCTATCAGCCGGGTTCTTGCCAGGTTCAGCCTTGCCCGTTCAAGCTCTGCCCGCTGGGCTTCAAGCTTTGCCTTTGCAGTGGCCAGCTGAGGTTCCTTGGCTACCAATGGGGGAGGGGGCTGATCAGGATGAAGTGCTTTCCAGTCAGATTTTGCAACGGATGCTTCCTGTTCGGCGAGTATGAATTTGCTTTCTGCATCTTTAAGCAATGCTTCTGCGAGTGTCACGGCTATTTCATAGTCGGCAGGATCGATTTTCAGGAGAACTTCGTCTTTTTTATACTCACCGCCGTTTACAAGAGCTGGTGAAATATAAACCACCTTGCCTCCAACCTGTGGAACAAGCTGGATTTCTTTAAGGGGATAAACTGTCCCGTTACCCTCGATCGGCACTGAAAATGTTTTAGCCTCAACAGCAATGGTTCTTGCAAGTGGAACGGCTATAGTTGCGCTTTGTTTTTCAACAGGAGGACGGGAAGCTTTAAGAAACATGTTTCCGGCAAATCCTACAGCTATGAATATGATCACCAATACAATTTGAATTATTCTTTTATTTATTTTTTTCATGTAATTATATTCTTTTCTTCCAGTGCTTTTAATATTTTTTCAGCACTTATGGGCAAACTGTTGATATTTACTCCTACAGCATCAAAGATTGCATTTGCAATTGCAGGACCTACAGGAGCAACGCTTCCTTCACCGCAGGCCTTTGCACCGAAAGGTGCGTTCGGCTCATCCGTTTCCACTACAATTATATCGGTTTGAGGCATTTCAAATGCCGTTGGCATATGGTAGCCCAAAAACGACGGGTTTAAAATGAGTCCGTTTTCCATATTCAGATCTTCAAACAGACTATATCCGATTCCCATATGAAGGCCGCCTTCAAGCTGGCCCTCCACCATAACAGGGTTAACCGGTTTGCCGACATCCATGGCAAAACAGAAGTTCTCCACATCAACCTGTCCGGTTTCCCGATCTACCTTAACTTCGGCTGTTCCTGCGCTGAAAATGTATGCCGGTGCGTAATTTCCCTTTCCTGTTTCAAATATGGCTTTTATTTCGGCAGCGTCGACTTCGTGACGCCATATGCCGTGCCCTACGACTTCTTTACCTTTATTGTCTTCCTGAGAAGCCCAGATAGCTTCTCTGAAAGTCATGCCTTTATCAGGAGATCCCTTGATGTAAATTCTATTATCTCCTGCCTCAAGATCATCAATTCTTGCTTCAAGGCGTTTGGCAACTGCCTCAAAAAGCCTGTCTTTTGCATCGGCGGCGGCTCGCTTTGTGGCCATGCCGGAGTGAAATGTTATCCTTTGACTGGCAGAACCTGCGCTGTAAGGGCATACATCGGTATCACCGGATACAATCCTGATTTTATCCATATCGATTCCCAATTCTTCGGCTGCCATCATGGCCATTACAGTGTCAGATCCCTGACCGATATCCTGAGCACCCGAATAAAGAGTGGCAAAACCCTCCGTATGAAGTTTTATCATCGCCGCGGCAGTATAATTAGCCGGAGTAATGTTGGCTGCGCGGCTGCCCCCTGAAAGAGAGCCTCCGCTTCCTATACCGACGCCTTTGTCTATTTTACTTAACTTTCCGTGTTTTTCCTTCCAGCCGATGCACTTTGCAGCTTTTTCTATGGCTTCGGTGAATCCGCAGCTGGTTATATCCATTCCGGTTCCAGTCCTGTAACCGGTAGTAACGGCATTTTTGAGACGCAATTGTACAGGGTCCATTCCCAGCTCCCTTGCTATCAGATCCATGTGCATATTTTCTGCAAAATGCGCCTGAGGAGCTGTATAGCCCCGCCTTGCGCCTGCAACCGTTTTATTTGTATATACTCTTATAGAATTTAAACTTATGTTCGGGACCTTATAATCTATTCCCAGAAAAAGAGTTGAAAGAAATGGCCCCGGTAACCCCGAACCGCTATATGCGCCCCCATCCATTATACATTTTACCTGCTTGGCGACAAGAGTTCCATCGCGCATAACACCTGTTTTCATATCAAAAATAATGGGATGACTGACTCTGGTGGTTCCAAACTCTTCCTCACGGGAAAGTATAATCTTAACCGGTCGGCCGGTTTTTCTTGAAAGAGCGACACAACAGACATCCAAAGGAAAAAGTTCCGCCTTGCCTCCGAATCCTCCTCCCACTTTGGGTATAATCAGCCTTACCTTTTCTTCAGCAAGACCCAGAACATACGCAAGAATGCTTCTGACATTATAAGGGTTCTGGGTCGAGGTATATAAAGTAACCCGGCCGTCAAGTCCCCAAACACCGATTGAAGAATGAGGCTCCATTGCACAATGCGCCTGATACCTGGTTTCATAACGATGCTCGAATACTCTGTATGATTCCTTGAATCCCTGTTTTACATCTCCAGATTCTGTGAGAACCTGGTTGGATATATTCCTTTCAAACTCATCATGAATGAGCGGAGCGCCAGGCTTTAATGATTCGAACGGATCAAATACTGGCGGCAGTTCTTTATAGTCCACACGGATAAGTTCTAATGCCTCCATTGCCGTATCTTCATTAACAGCTGCTACAGCCGCTACTTCATCTCCTATATAACGCACCTTATCCAGACAAAGAGCAGGTTGGTCCCATATGGGCCGGTTTGAGGCAGCAACACCCATCTTCCTGTCTCCGATATCTTTACTTGTTATAACCGCTTTCACTCCGGAAAGCTTTTGTGCTCTGCTTATGTCTATGTTTAGAACGCGTGCATGAGGGTAGGGGCTTCTTAATATCTTACCGGTTAACATACCGGAAAGTTTCAGGTCATCAGTGTAAATGGCCTTTCCCGTGACCTTTTCCAGAGAATCAACTTTATGTAAAGGCTTGCCCACTACACAATATTCTTTCATTGATTTCTCCCTCAGCTATTATTTATTAATGTCTTTGCAATCTTGCATCTGTTTATTGGAGCTTTTCTCTTGTTTTTCCAGCGCCTTTAATATTTTTTCAGGGGTTAAGGGCAGGTTTTTAATTCTTACACCAATGGCATCATAAATGGCGTTTGCAATAGCAGGAGCAACAGGGGCAAGACTTCCTTCCCCGCATGCTTTGGCGCCAAATGGGCCCAGCTTTTCATTTGGTTCAATCAAAATAATATCCATTTTTGGCATTTCATAAACAGTAGGAAATTTATAATCAATATATGAAGCGTTCATAATTAATCCATTTTCGGTTTTTATATTTTCCATAAGGCTATAACCCAGACCCATGTGAAGTCCCCCTTCCAGTTGGCCTTCCACACCGACCGGGTTGATTGCTGTACCACAGTCCTGGGCGAAACAGAATCTGCTTACTTCAATTTGGCCTGTTTCTTTATCTATCTTAACCTTGGCTGCACCGGCACAAAACACATATGCCGCACAATAATTTCCGAATCCTGTTGCATAGATTTGTCCCAATACTTCCGGTTTCTCATCATGCCGGAAATGCCCCCGACCAATAATTTCCTGCCCATTATGATCTTCCTGGCAAATCCAGATTGCTTGCCTGAAAGTCATTCCTTTTTCAGGTGTTCCCTTGACGTATATACGATTGTCCTTAGCCTCAAGGTCTTTAATGTTTGCTTCAAGTTTTTTGGCTACTGCCTCAAAAAGCTGTTTTTTTGCATCTGCGGCTGCCAGCCTGGATGCATTGCCTGCATGGAATGTAACTCTTTGACCCCATGTTCCGGCATCATAAGGACAAAGATCGGTATCACTAACCATAAACATTATCTTGTCCATGCTGATGCCCAGCTCTTCTGCTGCTATCATGGGAAGTACTGTGCTTGAACCCTGCCCGCAATCCGTAGCTCCGGTGTAAAGGGTGGCAAAACCCTCTTTGTGCAGCTTTATCATTACAGAAGTTGTATAATTCATCGGTGTTATGTCCGGAGCATAACTGCTTCCCGAAACAGAGCCGCCGCCTCCCATTCCGACTCCGACAGCCTCTTTATTCCGTTTGCCGCGTACGTCTTTCCAGCCGATACAGTTTGCTGTTTTTTCTATGGCCTCAGGAAAACCGCAGCTTGTAACCTTTATACCGGTGCTGCTGGTATAATTGGGGCCGATAGCATTTTTCAGACGAAATTCCACAGGATCCATTCCAAGATCTTCTGCGATTTCATCCAGATGTGAACATTCGGCAAAACGCACCTGGGGAGCTGTATAGCCGCGCCTTGCACCTGCAATGGTTTTATTGGTATAGACCCTTAATGCATTCAAACTGAGATTGGGTACCTTATAATCCAGACGCAAAAAGAGAGTGGAAAGAAAAGGGCCTGCTCCACCTGCTCCACCTGCTCCGTAAGCTCCCCCGTCCATTATATTACTGATTTTCTTGGCAAGAATAATTCCGTCTTTTGTAACGCCGGTTTTAATTTCAACAGTTATGGGATGACTGACCCGGCTGGTGCCAAATTCCTCTTCTCTGGTTAATGTTATTTTTACCGGGTAACCGGCTTTTTTTGAAAGCAGGGCACAGCATACATCCATCGGCATGAGTTCAACCTTTCCCCCGAACCCCCCTCCTAAAGCTGGCACAATTACTCTTACCCTGTCTTCGGGAAGGCCCAATACCAATGCCAAAACTGTTCTGATCTGATACGGGGCCTGCGTGGAAGTCCATAAGGTTATCCTGCCATTATTATCCCAACTCCCCAGCGATGTATGTGGTTCCATGGCACAATGGGCATGACAATGACTTTCATACCGGCCCTCATATACCTTATAGGAATCCTTGAAAGCCTGCTTAACATCTCCTGCTTCAAGTAAAACCTGGTTTGAAATATTTTTTTCAAATCCTTCATGAATGATCGGGGCACCAGGTTCCATAGCTTCATACATGTCAAATACCGCAGGCAGCTTTTTGTAATCCACTTTGATAAGTTCAAGAGCCTCCATAGCTGTATCTTCATCAATGGCTGCAACAGCGGCCACTTCATCTCCTATATATCTGACCCTGTCAATACAAAGAGAAGTCTGATCCCATAAAATATCGCGTGTCGCAACAGATGTGCCCATCTTGAGGGAGCCGGTATCCTTGCCGGTAATAACTGCTTTAACTCCGCGAAGTTTTATTGCTTTGGAGGTATCAATATTTAAAATTTCTGCATGAGGTAAAGGGCTTCTTAAAAGCTTGCCGGTAAGCATTCCGGCCATTTTTACGTCATCCGTATAAATAGCCTTACCGGTTACTTTGGAAACGGCATCAGTTCTTGGAGTGGATTTACCTACTATAGAGTAATCTTTCATTTTATACTCCATAAACAAACTAATTTATTTCTATCAGTTATATTATCAATTGCTATAAACCCCATCCACCGCCCAAAGCCCGATGAAGGGTTACACGGTTTTGTAAAATGGTAAGGTCGGATGCAATGATTTCTTCTTCGGCCAAAAATCTGGCCTGTACAGCGTCTAATACCGTCAGATAGTCCACTATCCCCCGGTCATAGCGAAATTCGGCCATTTCCTGGGTTGCCTTTGCCTCATTTAAAAAATCATTCAGCTGCTCTCTTCGCAGGATCTGCTGCTTTCTTATCAACAGGGCGTTTTCAACCTCGGAAAAAGCCGAAAGTACTGTTTTGGCGTAATCGGATACACCTTGCTGATAACGGGCTTTTGCAATATCGTATCCGGCTTTCCGGCTGCCTGCATCAAAAACAGGAGCGGTTATTCCGGAGGCAATGTTCCATAATTCACTGGCCGGTGTAATCAGACTGCTCAGTTCATCGCTGGCATAACCAAAACTTGCGGTTAAACTGATTGCAGGAAACCTGTTGGCTTTTGCTTGTCCCACTCTGGCATTTAAAGCCATAAGTTGGGCTTCTGCAGCCCGGATATCGGGCCTTTGCATAAGCAGACCCGAAGGTAAACCACCGGGAACAGGGGGCAGATGATCAATATAATATTTTGACTTAGTTTTCTGTGAAGTATTTTCCGGATATTTACCGCATAGTATGGCAAGATTGTTTTGGCTTACTTTCAATGCCTGGAGCAAAGTCGGCTGAGCTGATTTAACCTGAGAAAGGCTTCTTCTGGCCTGTCTTACTTCCAAAGCATCGGTAAGACCTGCGGTGTAGCGTTTGTCAACTAAATTTAAACCGGTCTGATAATTATTAATGCGCTGCTCATTTAGCTGTATCTGGCGGTTTAAAGATTCAATTTTAAGATACAGACTAACCACTTCAGCGATAACGCTATGAATAATCGTATCCCTGTTTTCTTCGGCCTGCAAAAGATCAGCCTTAGCCGCTTCATTTGCTCTTGCCAGACGACCCCAGAGATCCAGCTCAAAGGTGGCAGGCATAGACAGGCCATAAGCATTTGTGGTAATGCGTTGTTCAGAAGTTACAAACCCGATGCCACCTTCGGGCAGAGCGGTTGGAGTAGTAGTATCTGTTATTAACTGATTGCGTTTTGCCTGCCCGGCGATATCCACATTCGGAAAACGATTGGCTCCGGTTTGAATCATCCGGCCTTTTTGCTCAAGAATAACGGCAGCCGTTTTTCTTATATCAGGATTGTATTTAAATGCTTCGTCAACAAGATCATTTAATTTCGGATCACCGAATTCGCGCCACCAGAAGTCTTTTGCACCGGACAATGAAGTCAGCTTTTCTTCTTCCTGAATATAGGCTTTTGGTATATTGATTCCAAGTTCCGGTCTTAAGTAGTTTTCGCCCATTTTCATACAGCCCGAAATGAACATAGAAGATATAGTTAAAATATAAAGTACCCAAAATAAAGGCTTCATCAACAAATCTCCCCGGAATTTCCATATAATCCATGCAAAGCAAAGGAAACAATGTGTTCTGTCAGCTGATTAATAAAGGTTTCATTATATTCTTTCCCGGTGATTGTAGTAACAGGAAGCTGTGCAAGGGAAAAATACAAAGACATTGCGATCATGCTGAAAATATTTAACTTTATTTTAATTTCATCCATATTTTGAGGCAGATACGGTTTTAATTGTTTTATCAATACCTCAAAAAAGGGTACCATTCCTTCCTTGATAACAATTTCAACGGCTCCGGTAGGATTATTAATTTCTCTGTGCATCATACTATTTAAACTTTGATTGCCTAAATTATTAAGATGTTTTTCTATAAAAACAAGAGTTAAGGTTCTTATAATAGTTTCAAGATTAATTTCAGTCTGTTTTGCAAGGTTGTCTTCGAATCGGGTTTCTATTTCGGCCAAACGGGGAAGAAGTTGATATCGAAACACGTCGAAGTAAAGATTTTTTTTATTGCCGAAATGATAGTTTACAGCTGCAAGGTTGCATTTTGCAGCTTGTGTGATTTCTCTGATTGATACACCATTGAAACCTTTTTTAGCGAATAATTTTTCTGCTGTTGCGAGAATACGTTCTTTCGTTTTATCAGTTGAGACTGCATCGGATTTCATGATTTATCCTTAAGAGATAATAATATATACAGATAATTATATAATACAAAAGCATAAAACGTATGAATGAAACAAATGTATGAAACAATCATTTTAATGTCAAGAATTTTTATATAAATTATATTTTGACAAGGGAATAATATGCAAATATGAGTGTTAGTCCCATTGGTCAAGCTCAAGGCGGGAGAAAATATCAACCACAGGAATACATTTAGTATTTCGAGGATAGCGCTAATGGTTAGCGCTTATGCTTCACTACGTGTCACTTCGTGCGAAATTTGAGCCTAACGCAAAGATCGGCCAAAATGGGATATTTTGAAACTGACTCCAATATTTATGAATTAAAACCTACAATATGTTGAATAACGGGGATTTGTCAATGACTGCTATTCTGGTGATTTATCACTCTCAAAACGGAAATACAAAAATGATGGCCGAATCAGTTGCCAAAGGTGTGGCAAGTGTTGAAAGCGTTTCTGTAAATCTTAAAGCCGTAGCCGATACAACACTTGAGGATCTTAGAGACTGTGATGGCATAGTAATAGGCTCGCCGGAGTATTTCGGATATATGGCGGGGATGATAAAAGATTTTTTTGACAGAACATATGAAGTAGTGACGAATAATAAAAAAGAATTTCACAGGCCATATTCTACTTTTATCAGTGCTGGAAATGATGGAAGAAATACTCTTAATCAGATCGAAAGAATTTGTTTAGCCTTTCCGTTTCGTAAAGTATACGAACCGATTGTTTCCAGAGGTGATATAACAAAAAACATTTTGGAAGATTGTTTTGAGATGGGGCAAACCATTGCGGCAGGTTGTGACTTGGGGATATATTAATTATACTTGCAAAAGCAAAACATCTTTATTCTAACTTGGTTTTACCATCTGAACAACATTTGTTACTCCAAAGTCGAGTTGCACTATAACTTAACCAAGGAGTAATAAATGAGCAGATTTCATAAATTATCACAAACAATTTGGTACTGCCAGTATCATAATATTATTGTATGGACATCCAAATAATAAGAAAATATATAATGTATCAAGACGATAAAGATAAGGGCAACGCGACCTTTTCCCCCTTTTTGGGCAAAGGCATTTTTATCCCCTTCCAGGGGTTAAAATAATGTCGGCCCTTTTGGGGTTGGATTTTTACTAAGGCAAATTGTGGCGCTGTCCCGGAGTCTCTTATGGCATGGACTGATTTATCTTTATTTGTTTGCACCTTATGCTTTAAGAAATGTCGGGCCTCAAAAATGGGATGATATAGAAAAAGATGTAGCTGATGATTTTTGGGGTCAGGTTCAGGATCTGGCCACCAACATGGGAAGCGGTATTATTTTAGAAAGAGCCATTTATTCTCCTTTATTTTTAGAAAGACATGATGCTACAATGCTAAAATGTGGCATATGCCAGATAGGCATATATAACGGATATAACCGGAAACCGTCCGTTTTCAGGTTGGCACAACTACCGTACTCCGGTTGAAAATTATATATGAGAGCAAGCACCCATCCTGGGCCTGGCGTCTTTGGGGGCTCTGAGGCTGGTGTGCAGGTAGTTGTGGATAATATGCTGAGTTCGCATATTTCTCGGTTTTTTTGAAGCTTATAAATCCTAAATTGCCGGAAGACTTTTAAACCCATATAAAAACAGGACGGGGAATATGAAATTAAAAGATAAAGTTGCGATTATAACAGGTGGTGCTGCCGGAATAGGCAAGGCTATTGCGATTGGGATGGCAAAAGAAGGTGCTAACATTGTCATAACTGACTTGATTGAAGAACGGCTTCAAAAGGCTGAAAAAGATTTAAAGGCCATAGGCGTTGAAGTCCTTGCTCTGAAATCGGATGTATCGATTATTGCGGACAACAAAAGCATGGTAGAAAAAACTATCGAAAAGTTTGGCAAGATAGATGTACTTGTCAACAATGCAGGTATAGGAGGCTCATCAGCCCCATTCCTTGAAAAAGATGAAGACACATTTGATAGGGTTGTGGCTGTAAATCAGAAGGGTGTGTTTTTCTGCACCCAGCTTGTGGCAAGAGAAATGGTTAAGAAAAATTACGGAAAAATCATCGGGATATGTTCTGCTCAGGGAAGAATTGGTGTGCCTATGAATGCAGAATATACAGGAACCAAAGGAGCGATGATTGCAATGACTAGGGCGATTGCGGCCGAACTCAGCCCGATGGGAATTAATGTAAATGCTATTGCCTGTGGTCTCACAACCGACACAGAACAATTTATGGCATTTAATTATCCTGAAGAAATGACACAAATGATAGTAAATGTAACCCCCATGAGGCGGACAGCTTCTGTAAAAGATTATGTTGGGATAGCAGTACTTCTGGCTTCTGATGAAGGTTCTTTTATTACAGGTCAAACTATATCCGTTGATGGCGGTATTAGTATGCCTTAATAGGCATGCAGAGGACACCGTCAAATGTTAGGAACCAAAAGAATGACGGATTTAAGTTTTTGGACAACGAGATATTTTGTAAGAATCAGAGGATACACAGCCACAGGAATACTTTATGTATTCCTGTGGCTGAAATTTTCTCCCGCCTTAAGCTTGACCGAACTGAAACGTTTTAAAAGTGGTTCTAACTATTTAACCGTATAACCGCGGCCATCAAGACAGGCACCTATAGCACGCTGATAATCTGCTCGTTTTCGGCTCATCTCTGTTCCGGCCATATTGACAGGTGGTTGTGTGGGATCAAAATTAGTCTGGTTTACAGCCCATCTATGGCATTGATAACGATCATCTGCCTGTTGCTGTTCGTTCTGGCCCAGCCGGGGATAGACAAACATCTTATCTGCCGGAGGGGGTGCTTCGCTGACTTCTTTCTCCGGTGGCTCAACAATTACATACCCATCTCCTCTGTGGGTGTAATATACTTCATTTGCATAGTAATATGGTACATTTCCTACCCATATCGTTGTATAATAAGGTGGCAGAAAGGGAGTTATAAGGCCTATCGGAGGTGCAACGATAGTAAAGCGTGGTCCATACGGACTATACCATATGCCTCCTGAGAAAAAATATCGTGAGCCTCTGTACTGAACCGACCTATGCTTATTCGGTAATCTGTCTATGTACTGATTTCGGGCTGGGTAGTGACGATTGTGATGATAACGCGAATCATTATAATTATGATCTTTTCGTTCATGATTTTCATATTTACGATAACTTTCACCTTTTCTTTCTGCATAAGCTGTCTGGGAAAAACCAAACAATATTAATATTGATAAGAGGATAAATGTCAGTTTAAAGAATAAGCTTCGGTTAATAATATTAAGATATAACATGATGGCTCCTTTTGTTAATATTGTGTTTACTGAGCCACTTTCAAAACGTTTCAGTTTGGTCAAGCTCAAGGCGGGCGAAAATTTCAACCGCAGGAATACATTGAGTATTTCGAGGATTGAAATTTGAGCCCAACGCAGAGATCGGCCAAAATGGGGCGTTTTGAAACTG
>JAHITX010000019.1 GCA_018817425.1 Pseudomonadota bacterium | reverse complement strand
GTCTTTATATTGGGCGCAGTTGCTCTTGTCGATTACCTTAGCGAGTTCTTCGGCAGCAGACATAGAAACGCCACCTAAAAACATTATCAATGCCAGAAACAACGGCAATATGAAATACTTTATGCAACTTATTGTTTTTTTTCTCACTTTTTCCTCCTTTATAGCTTTCCTATTATAGAAGAACTTGCTGTATGTTTTTCCTTTTCTTCATCATTACCAGTTGTAACCCAGTTTCATGGTTAACTCGCTTGTAGGAACAAGTCCGGCAAAGCTGGTCTTGGCTGTTTTGTCTCCCAAAAAAGCGTGAAGGCCTATGTTAGCATAAAGATTGCTGCTTATCTGATAGTTTACAGTTGGATGAATCATCCAGGATGCCCCTCCTGCACCGGGCCGTCCTGGGTTGCATGCAATTTGAATATACGGACCAATCCTGCCTTGATACCAACTCCACATCATGGTAAAACCGAAGATATCTAAATCCTTCATACTACTACCCGATTTTAAAGCACCGGATCTGTCTAAAGTAACATTATCCCATTCATTGATCTTTTCGTGTACCCACTCAAATCCGAAACTTGTCCTCTCATGATCGGTGATAAATGGTATCTTAATCTTCTTGTCAAGCATCAATGTCCACCGGGTAACTGGCTTGAGAACAAAGGTATCGAGACCTCCGGCTATTATTGGGCTTGGTGAAACGCCATTGCGCCTACTAAGTACATCACCTGTGTGACGGCCAATCTCACCTCTTATAACAAGGTCAATATCCGTAATATTATAACTGAAATACATGCCGTAAACATGCTGTACATTGTGGGTACCATACATTGTTGTGTCGGCAGGGTTATACACTAAGCCGGCATCATTATTTATGTCCCGGAAATAAGCCAATGAAAGACTTAGCCTCTCACCAATGTCCGCAGTAACCTTTGCACCGTATTCACTTTCATTCGTCGGCACATGTTGTTGAACATTCCTTCCTCTCATTGCGGTATAAGGTAATATTTTAACATAAGGCGCGTTCATGCCAGCAGACGGTTGACCGGCAACACTGTCAAGAGGCCCGAATTGTGCCGGGCGGATATCGGGAATCCAAAGAAAATCAAAATTAACAGCTAAACCCTTCATAGCGGGAAGACTGTAATTCAACCTAGTCATCCATAAAGGTATTTTTACATCATCAGGATTTTGAAAAAACAACTGATAGGATTGATCCTTGGGATTAATAACATCTATGATAGTGGTGAGGGATCCGGTCTCGCCCCAGGATACAAGCTGCCTCCCCGGCCTGAAGAAAGCACTGCCCAAAGACCCGCTATATACAAGGTCAACAAAAGCCTCACGTAAATCCTGCTCAAATTTGACATCTCTCTTGCCGTAGTCAAAGCGCGACAGCCCCATATCGTCACGGACGTCACCATATTCATTAGCCCGTAAATCGTATATAGAGTCATAAGCACCGCGAAAGGTCAAATGAACTTTAGAGACTGAGAAAGGTCCCGCAGCCATATCAGGATAAACGTCAACATCGAATTTCAAGGTATTTCTCTGCTGAACCCCTTCTGCTTCTTCGAAAAAACCGTTTTGGATTCCTGTTGTATCACGCAGAACAAAGTTAGATTCGAAATAACCATGAAAGCTAGTTTCCGCCATAACCTCTGCAGAAAACATCAGTAAAATGGACGCTATTGCAATAAAATATAAAAATCTTCTTTTCCTAGGCATTTAAATTGCCCTCCTTTTCTGTAAGTAATGTTTAAAATAACAAGCTTACAAATATTACCCCCCCCCCTTACTCCCTATGCTTTTTTTGGTCTTATAAATAGCCCTCCTTTCGGTAAAAGTAGAATGCCAACCACTTCTCTTGTTATTGAGATATATAATACATTAGTTAAAACACAGAATAATTATCAGCAAAGAATACTTCGAATTGCATTTATCACATGGCATTTGTGGATACCCATAAGAACTAAGTATCTCAGGTCAACGGGCCTGTGCTTGCGCAGATATGTAAGCTTTACGTCGCTACTTCAGAATCCGATGTCGCCCACGGTAATTTCCATCTCGACTTGGAAGTTATAGCAACTATATTATGTAGAGTGATAAGTATGAGGATGCTTAGTCCGAGAGAGATAAACCACAGCGTCCACTGACCCCAGGCTGGCATCCCGGCGATGTTAAGTGCACAAACTATCGGAACATCCATTATGCCCCACCCGGCAGCAAATGCAAAGAAAGGTAACAGAGAAATGAGTGGCCGCTTCCAGCCCGTAAGCACTGGTACAAAAAAGTACATTAGAACACCACCAAAGAGCCATGAAGTTGCATTGATCCAGACATTATACAGCGGGAAACCCATGATTGTGAGCATTTGGGGCGGTTGATACACGTATTGCTCCCCCATTGCGATGCCAGGAACCTCCATCGCCATGTTACTCAGTGCAATCGCTGCCCATAGAATGATAAATCCCTTGGTATTCAATCCTTTTTTCAGATAACGGTAGGCAATGTAAGAAACGACCGGAAATATTGCAACATAGCCGATACCTAGCCCCAGCCCCATAGGCATTCCATAGTTCCAAAATACCGGCAACATTGCATTAGCCGGCTGTGTGACATGAACAAGGACTTCAAGGTTTCCCTCATTAAAAAAAGCTATCATCCCGGCACCCATTGTAGAAAGAAGTATAGAATCCTTATGGCGTATTAATCTATATACCGCATAAGCGATAACAACCAATAGAATTACTGATGTCCAGATCAGCTGGTACTTTTGTATGAAGTCAGGTGCTATTTGATCAACTTGCAGTGGAAAGAGGTTCCCGTAATCAGCTATTTCTTCAGCCTGTACAAGACCACAATAAAAAAGAGGAATGAAAAATAAATACCATTTTAAGCATCTTAAATATCTAAATTGTTTCATTTCCATTTTTACTCCTTTAGTCTCATTTTTCTTCGTTATCGTTTATATTTCCTTAAGCATGAAACGGCTCTATTACAGTAATACATAACCGATGGCCTAAGACAGCAGGAACATGACGATTCTGCCACACTCAAAATAGGTAACTTTAATAGAAATGCTGTAACAATCAGGTAAGAAAAAATTGCCATCAAAGTATCCAGGCATGCAATAATGCATTGAATTACCCGTATGCCACCGAAGGCCCCAAACTTTCTTTACCCCTGCGGCTCCTTTTGTATTTCAAACTTCTTTTTGTAAATTTATATTTATATGCAGGCATACGTGAATGTGCATGCCGTTTTTTAACTTTTTACAGAGTGTGGAATTGATATGCTTGCACTACATTGAAAAATGGGATGAACTAATTTGTCTCGATCACTTTAGTTTAATATTGTTGATTCGCTAAATTTAGCATAAATCATGCCAAAAAATTTATGCTAATAACTACAAATATTTAAACAGACACGGCCGCTATTAATATCTGATTTAATGTTTATTGTGTTATATTTGATACTATTGCATGTTATATTTGACATCTGTTGCGCTAACGTGTTAAATAAGACAAATTATATTTAACAGGAGCTATTAATGCCGATAAACGAAAATTATTTTTTCCGGGAAGCAACGCTGAGGATTTGCGGTAGCCTTGAGATTGAGAGAGCGCTTTGGGATTGTTTTATGTACATCCGTGACTATATCCCAGCAGATATAATGCTCATCGTTGTTTATGATACAGTGACAGGAATTGGTGAAATCATAGCCAAGGCGGATTTAAGTGGGGGAGAAATTAGCTCTGTCAAAACGATTGCCCCAACAAATACGAAACAACTTATCGAGGAAATGAAGATAAATCCTCAGATAAGACCGAAAGTATTTGTGGCCGATCGAATTTGCGATCATCCGATTATGGGATATTTATCGGAAATTATAGGTGATCCCGATGCTGCCTTTATGGCGATCGGAACAAAGCCGGAATGGGATTTTTTTGGTGGTATACTTATTGGTAATAATGGAGAAGAAAAGTACTTCGAGAAGCATGCCCGGCTATTTTCGCTTTTACACGAACCCTTTGCCATCTCCCTCAGTAATTACCTGCGTTATAGGGAGGTTCTGCGACTCAAGGAGATTCTGACAGATGACAACCGGTATTTGCAGGAAGAATTGCGGCAACAAACGGGTGAAGAAATTGTGGGTTCTCAATTCGGCTTGAAGCAGGTAATGGAAATGGTCGGCCGGGTTGCTCCCCTGGCTAGCCCTGTCCTGTTGCTGGGAGAAACGGGAACCGGAAAAGAGCTTATAGCCACGGCTATTCATAATCTGTCACCGCGTAGAAACGGTCCATTTATCAAGGTAAACTGTGGCGCTATTCCGGAATCCCTTATGGATAGTGAGCTTTTCGGCCATGAGAAGGGCGCATTTACAGGCGCTTTTTTTCAGAAACGCGGCCGATTTGAACGCGCCCAGGGGGGCACTATCTTTCTCGATGAGATCGGCGAGTTAACACCGGGGGCACAGATCAGGCTTTTACGAGTAATACAGGAAAAGGAATTTGAACGGGTTGGCGGGACAGAAACCATCAAGGTTGATATTCGTGTCATTGCCGCTACTCACCGTAATCTGGAGGCCATGCTGGCGGAGGGGAAGTTCCGTGAGGACCTATATTTCCGCCTCCGGGTTTTTCCCATTGTGATTCCGCCGCTACGTGACCGACGCGCTGATATTCCCGCCCTGGTGCAATATTTTATAATGAAAAAGACCAGAGAGCTGGGATTTATGGAAATTCCATCCTTAGCCCCAGGAGCTATAGACAAACTGATGCAATACGAATGGCCGGGTAATGTCAGGGAACTGCAGAACTCCGTGGAACGCGCACTTATCTTAAACAGGGAAAAACCGCTTGTCTTTGATAATTCGGATTATACCATACCTCACTCAAATATCATGATCCCCGCAACAGATGCGGGAAACGCTCTTAGTTTTGAGCAAGCAACCTCACAAATGATTATAAAGGCTCTTGAGATGTCCGGCGGACGTGTGGGCGGGGAAAAAGGTGCTGCAAAACTTCTGAAATTAAATCCTTCAACTCTCCGGGCAAAAATGCGAAAGCTTGGCATCCCTTTTGGCCGTTTAGGGTAAGTGGTGTTACAGTCACATTATCGTTAATAGCATATGAATTGATACTTGAGAGCCACTTTCAAAACGTTTCAGTTTGGTCAAGCTCAAGGCGGGAGAAAATTTCAACCACAGGAATACATCGAGTATTTCGAGGATTGAAATTTGAGCCCAACGCAGAGATCGGCCAAAATGGGGCGTTTTGAAACTGGCT
>JAHITX010000018.1 GCA_018817425.1 Pseudomonadota bacterium | reverse complement strand
GGCGGCATCAAAGTCTTGACAAGAAAACACCGGATATGGTTTATTGGGCGACATTTCCCAAGAGAGAGACAGCAGCTTGAATAAGCAGCTTACCCACTTAAAAAACAATTTTTGCTGTTCATACAATCCCGACCACCGCTCGATACAAAGAATATGGGAAGCATATATGATGCTCCGGAAATAACTCATCCGCAGAATGTTGAGGATATAATGGGTTTCGGGAAACAGAGGAAATCTGCAGCAAAGACCCGAATTGGCGATATTGGGTTGAGTGAAAATGATGTCTTTCACTACCTCTTCGATTTTGGGGATGATTGGTGGCATCGAATTCGAGTTCAAAATATTGATGAAACGAATTCGAAGAAAAAACATCTTAAGCTGATTAAGTCGGTTGGTGAATCTCCGCTACAATACCCGGACTATGATGAAGAAGATGAAGAATAAATGCTATTCGTTTAGAAAATAAGAAGAAGAGGTTAATATGGCTGGCGCATATACTCATATGGCGATTGTGGCAAGTGCTATCAAGTCATTTGCCGTTGATCAAAAATTCGGGAAAATACTTCGCGAAAATAAAAATTTTCTAACATTAGGCAGCGTGAGCCCGGATATACCTTACCTGGCGCATCTTGCTATGGGAGGTTTTGCCTGGGCTGATATAATGCACTATCATAAGACAAACGGAATTGTAAAAAATGCTCTTCATTCATTGAGTGCAGCAAAGACAAAAGGGAAAATATGGAATTATCAAATGGCCTGGCTATTGGGTTTTGTCGGTCATCTTGTAGCAGATGCCACAATTCATCCTATTGTCGAAAGTATTGTCGGGCCATATACTGATAAAGATACACGGAACAATCATAGGCAATGTGAAATGATTCAGGATGTGATGATCTTAAAAGAAGTTATGAATCTTGAATTGTATGCTGCCGAATATTCAGATGTTTTAAAAGTATGTATCAAGCATCCCTCATTTGATAAAGTGGCTTTTTTTTGGGCTGCACATGCAGAAGTTAATTGTCCAATGGCAGGAAGTTTTCCTGTAAAAAAAATTATTGATTCTTATGTAAAAGAAATAGACACAGCCGAAGGTGGAAATGCGATCGCAAAAGCTTTCCGGCATTTCGGATTGGATTATATTTATCGCACTTACAGTGATATCACAAAGAATTCGCCTGAACTAGTAAAAAAATATTATACAAGCGTTCAACTGCCAAATGGACAGACAGGCTCATTTCGTGAACAAGGATTTGATCATGCTGTAAAAAATCTGGTAACCGTCTGGTCAAAAATAGAGCGGTCACTTTTTTCAACAGAAAATATCGCCAATATTATTCCAAACTGGAATCTTGACACCGGTATTGATCAGGATACCGAAATAAGAACATACTGGAGTTGAAATGAAAAGATATCCAAAAATCATAATATTTATTTTATTGAGCCTCTTCATATGTTCATGCAGCAGTATACAATTAAATTATGACGAAAAGTATCAGCCCTTAGGGACTGCTGTTCTTACAGCCAATGATTTTCTTATGGTTAAGTACTACAAAGATCGACCTGAATTCGTACAGGAAAAGGAGTATAAAGACCTTTTAAAGGAAAGCTATAAGCCGATGTATGATAGGCTGCTTCCTCATTCGGTAGAGATTAAAAATACTGCTAACAGTTTTATAGTCAGCGTATCTGATGGCAAGAAATTAATCTTAACCGATTGGCTATGTACGGAAGGGCGTATAGATTGTTGGAGTTATAATGGCGAATGTAATCCTGAAACAGTAAATGTCGAATGCGATAGATAAAAAAAATTATTCTAACGAAGACATAAATCTTCTCCGTTTCCAACTTTTCTTCTTTATAGCCGATAGTACAAATTGTTTCGGGAATTTTTCAAAGGATTGTGGCAAACCCGGTCATAACGAAAACTGGAGCAGGCATCAACGGAATTGAACAGTTTCCTTCTAAGAACATTAATTGAGTATTGATTAATTTTGATAATATAATTATATCAAGTATATTTATCATTATAACTTAATTTTGATATTGACATGTTGGGGATTTAACGGAATTGAACAGAAACTGTTCAATAACTTGTTATCAGTAAAAAATTATGAAATTCAAGAAACATACATGCGATAAAATGGTTGAGCTTTTCAAAAAGAAACCATTCCAAGGGCAAGTTCCCGAAAAAGCATCAATTGTATTTTTAAGCTCAGACGCTAATTATTCACCGGAAATTTCAAATCATCCATTTTTTGAATACGTATGTGAATATCAAAAAGATGGTGTTGCTTTTTGGAAAAATTATGGGTGTCATCACCCTTTTATGTTGTCATGCTATCCAAAAGGGAAAGATTTTAATAAAAATAAAAATGGCGTTCCATTTCATCGCAATTTCAGCAAACTCGGACTTGAGCCAAAGAGGTACGCCGAACATATTTCATTCTTAGAACTTCTCGACATTCCAACCGAAGGTAACAAATCTGAAGATATAGAGCAATTTTTCCGGATGGTTTCCTTGAAGCATCAGCATTACATAGACAAATTAATCAAGGATGGTGGCCATAAGAAGCTAATCTTTGTCTCAAAGGGTGTCTTGAAAGATATTGTCAGAATTAGAAAGACATACCCATGTAATGATTTATTTGACTGGGCAGATTTTGCTGTTGGGTCAAAGAACCAATTTACGAAAATGATCAATGGGAACAAAATAAAAGAAATTTACCATTTTTCATCTTCTAAAATACATAGCCAATTGCCCGAAATTAAATCAGTAGTGGATCAATGGCTCGGATACAACTGATAACAAAGGCAATACAGCCAGCCGATCGCTACGCTCCTGCTGATTTTATCGTTAGAAGGTCCCTTCGGGCTAAAAAGGAGAAAAATGTGAAAGAAAAAATTGATTTCGGAGACGTAGGCATCAAAATAGGTGATTTGGTTATTTTTTCAGAAACTGGGGATCAATTTTATATTGGTTCTGGGAAAGGAGTGCTTGGTAATGGGGGTGGTTTACTATCATATGCAGATGAAAGTTATACTGGCCTACATTCAATTCGGTTAATTACAAAAAGATATCTCGGTGGGAAATTCGATGATAATATTGATGAATATGAATTGTTTACTTATGAAGGCAAAACTCTTCGTCAGATATACAATGATAAAATTCAAATATAAAGTAAAATCAAGTCGTACGCAAATGAAATAACTTCAATAAATTCCATTGTTAAGTGCTTTTTATGGAGACTATAATGATAATACACGATGAATTAGAAAAATTGTATTTTAGCAAATATCAAATGATTGATAGTATAAATGAGAAGATAAAGAGTTGCAGCTTGCATGCTGAAGGACCTTTTTATGATTGATTGCACTATTTGTAATTATATAAATTCAGATAAGAAGATAATTTTTATTGGTCAAAAAAATAACGGTTGTGTGCGGGGGAGAACCAATGAAACTAGAAGAAGCATTTAAACAAGTTGAAAAATTTTACCAAGCTATCAAATCAATTCATTCTGAGCTAACCTATGAAAAATTGAAAACATGTGAAACCCCATTTAAAAAATGGTTCAGGAAGGAGGTCCCTGCCCCTGGATACTCAAAAAAAAGTGGAGTATACATATTTTCAAATATCGAGGAAGAAATTTTATATATCGGAAAGGCGGCATCTGATAATTTCGGTGCTGAAATTTATGGAAAGTTTGGTACTGCATCCGAAGTAGAAAATGAAAACGGACCACGTTTTGATAATAGCCCCATGGCAGAATGGGCTCCTGAAGAATACAAAGGAATATTCAAGGCAGGAGACATTTATATTTCAGCATTGAATATTATGCCAAAGGATTTTTCTTCACTGTTTGAGGTCTATCTTCATGTATGGTGTTCAGAGAATGGCGGCTTACCACCAATTAACAAACGAATAGGCTAAATGCACACAAAAAAAATCAACGTTACCGGCGAAAAAGCAATTTGTAAAAGCAATTGACAATTTGCATAAAATTCTGTTGGTCTGTTGCCATGATCTATCGAAATGTAAAAGAAAAAATTGACAACCTGCTGGGTGGATTTCCCGTTGTTACCCTGACAGGTCCAGGTCAGTCGGGCAAGGCGACCCTTGCCAGGGCGGTTTTTGAAAATCATCCATATGCGTCCCTGGAAGAGCCGGATCTGCGGCAGGCCGCCAATGAAGACCCCCGTTCTTTTCTCGCACGGTTTCCCGATGGCGCAGTTCTGGATGAAGTGCAGCGGTGTCCGGAAATCTTGTCCTATCTTCAAACCCTGGTGGATAAGGATCGCCGAATGGGTTTGTTTATATTGACGGGGTCACAGCAGTTCGGTCTGATGTCCGGCATTACGCAATCTCTTGCAGGACGAACTGCTTTTGTGGAATTACTCCCCTTTTCCGTGCCGGAACTGGCCCTTGCGAAAAAGTTACCGAATGACATTGATGCCATGATGTTAACCGGCTGCTATCCACCGATCTATGATCGCGGATTGGCACCCGCAGCCTGGTACAGCGCTTATGTAACAGCCTATGTGGAACGGGATGTCAGGCAAATGCTCAAAATTCAGGATCTGGAAACGTTCCAGCGTTTTGTCAGGCTATGTGCGGGCAGGACGGGACAGTTGCTGAATCTGTCTTCCCTGGCAACTGAATGCGGTATCACCCACAATACTGCAAAATCATGGATATCTGTTCTGGAAGCCAGTTATTTAATCTTTCTTCTGCGCTCCCATCACGTCAGTTTTAACAAGCGAATGGTAAAGATGCCCAAACTGTATTTCTATGATGTGGGCCTGGTATCCTGGCTTCTGGGAATCCGGACAACCGAGCAAATGATAACCCATCCTTTGCGGGGCAGTATTTTTGAGACATTTATCATTTCGGAGCTGATCAAATCAAAATTAAACCAAGGTGAAAAGCCGGTTTTTTCATTCTGGCGGGACAGCAATGGCAACGAGGTTGATCTCCTTGTTGAGCAGGGAACCCGGCTGATCCCGGTTGAGATCAAGTCGGGTCGTACCCTCACACATGAAGCCTTTGCCGGACTTCATAAATGGTGCGCCCTTGCCGGAGAAAAAGCTGGCGCACCCGCGTTGATTTTCGCCGGAGATGAATCCTATAAGCACAAAGGAATACAAGTACTGGGGTGGAGGTGCGGGCATTTACCTGAATGAAAAGGCATTAGCGCTTTGGAGCAAGATACATTTTATGAGCATAGTAAAACGAGCCATTTTGATTATAGTAGTATTAGTTTCCTGTGTCGGTTGTGATCAAGTTACAAAATCAATAGCCGTGTCAGTTCTGCCAGTAGATAAACCATTGTCATATCTATGTGACACTGTAAGGTTGCAACTCGTTTATAATCGTGGTGCATTCCTGAGCATGGGTTCCTCTTTGCCGGAGGCTTGGCGGGTGGGTATTTTCACAATTGGTGTTAGTTGTTTATTGCTCATTGTGTTGATTTATGTTTTTTTATCTAAACAGCAGCATTCATCCTTGTTATTAGGTGGTGCACTTCTTTTAGCAGGTGGAGTTGGCAACCTGTTCGACCGTGTGACTCGTGGCGGTTTGGTAGTAGATTTCTTAAATGTTGGGATAGGTCCAGTTCGCACAGGCATTTTTAATATTGCTGATATTGCTATCACGGTTGGGGGTCTCATTTTTTTCTGGGTGATATTACGCCAGAAACAAAAGGGGTGCTAACCCCAAATACATCGGATGTTGCGGCTGAAGAGAGCGATTAACCTGAAATCGAGAAAGGAGAAAATATGAAAAAAAATCCTCATTTGCAATCAGTAATTTTAGAGGTTGTGGATAATCAGCTTAAAGCTAATGAACCGCCTGAGACACGGCAAACTTTTGATCGTTTGGTATCCGAAGGGTATTTAGAAGAAGATGCAAAGAAACTTATTGGAAGTGTTGTTGCTTCAGAGATTTTTGATGTCCTCAAAAAGCAGAAACCGTTTAACCGGGAAAGGTTTGTGAAGGCTCTAAATAAGCTCCCAAAGCTTCCTTAAAATTGATGTGTTTTTATCCAATATGTGTTGCTGATACCTCAGATTTAACGGGTAGAGTTATAGATAAATATATTAAAATTTCTATAAGAAATACTTGAAATACGTGTTTGTCGCATTTTTCCAATACAACCGTTATACATTCCTCTATATTGCCGGTGTTGTATGTTAAATTATAACATAAGATAGTTTTTCATAAACCAGCCTATGCAATTAAACCAAGGAGGTGAAGCCATGTTGTTGGAAAATACAGAAAATATCAACAAAACTGAAATTTTGCAAAGAAATGAAATCCTAAATGATAATCTTGCCGAAACGACCTATTGTGATTATTCGCACCCGGCCATTGCAGAGCTTTCAAATAAATTCCTTCGTGATTCAACCGATATACATGATCTAATCGAAAAAGTTTTTCTTTTTGTCAGAGACACAATTATTTTTGGAGGAGACCACTGGCAGGTTAAGGCATCTGAAACTCTTTTAAAAGGATACGGTGCTTGCTATAATAAAAATCTTTTGATGATATCCTTGTTAAGGGCTGCAAAAGTTCGATCAAAGCTTATGGGAAATCCGCTTCGGAATTCTTTTACAAAGCCATCCGTGGGGCCGTTATATGTTTTCTTTTCAGATCCGTTTTACCATTGCTTTTCTAATGTACTGATAGATGGTAACTGGGTATCCATAGATCCGACACTGGATCGTATGACTTATGAGACATTTTTTAAACCGGCAGGAGTAACGTGGCAAATCGATTGGGATAGAACAAATGATATGCTTTTGTATTCGGAATCGGTTGCCGGAAAGCCCCGGGAATACAATAATATTGATGAAGCATTAAACAAAAATCTTGATTCATATTTCTTGTTCAAACACGAGCCCAAATTCATTTGCTCAATCTGGTTAAATATGGGAAATAAGACTATGTGGAAAAATACCCAAAAATCTTCATGATCGCAGCCAAATATTTTTAAAAAAAGGGAAAAGAAAAGCAGTATGTATTTTGATATTTTTAAACCTCATAAAGCCCTTGATACATTCATCCGCTATTATTGGTTGCTAAGGGTTCCATGTGGTTCATCCCAGGATGTTTCCCAATCGGATGCTTCCCAACAATTTTTGACTGAAGGAATAGAACTTTCTTTCAACCTGGGAGATCCGATCGAGATTGCTATGGGAGATTCAATAGGGAAAACAGTTGAAAGCGTTTCGATTTCCGGGCCGTTGACAAAGCCTATGAAGATGCGGGCAAATGGCCGGATTGAAATCTTCGGAGTGTGCTTTCGTCCCGGTGGCGCATACCCGTTTTTCCCTTATCCCGCCCATGAACTAACCAATTGCCTTGCAGATACACAAGAATTGTGGGGCACAAAAGGCGCAAGTTTGGTGGAATGTTTTTTCAATACATGCCTGACATCGAAAGATCGGGTTGAATATCTTGATCGCTTTTTTTTGCATCAGCTAAAGCAAAACAACCGGAAAGATGATAGTGTTTCTGCGGCTATTCTAGCAATTGAATTGTACAAAGGATTTATAACTATAGATTACCTTGCAAAAACAGTCGGTGTCAGCTGCCGCCACCTGGAGCGAAAGTTTAAAGAAAGAGTCGGTCTGTCTCCAAAGCAGTTGTGCCGGAATCTTAGATTTAAAAATGCCCTTTCAAGAAAAATTCAAAACCCTGAAGGCTCCTGGCTGGAAACAGCGCTGGATTCCGGTTATTATGATCAGGCACATATGATTATGGATTTTAAACATTTCACTGGATTGAGCCCATCAGCCTATTTTAAAAACCCAACCACAGTAGACCCCTTTTTTACTGCTAATTTTTAGTATCAACATAAGAAGAAGTGAAATTGTAGTATAAGAAATATCACAATAGAAATACTGGCTCCTCTTTCATTAATAAAGAATGCAAGCTGCCTAGTACTTATATATCCCTTTCCCGCTGCTCTTACCTGTTCTTCCCGCCTTTTCATAATTTTTTATCCAGACCGGCGGTTTAAAGCGGGAACCCAGTTCTTGCGACATATGTTCACATACCTCTATTATTAAAGGGATAGCATCCAGATTATCAATTAACTCAAAAGGCCCATTGGGATGGCCCAGTCCAAGTTTTAAGCCGGTATCAATATCGCATGGTGTGCCAACTCCTTCTTCTACAATTCTGCATGCCTCTACAAACAGTGCGTTAAGCAGCCTGTTTACAATAAAACCCGGGCTGTCTTTTGAAATAATTGCTGTTTTATTCAAAAGTCCGGCAAGCTCTTTGATCTTCTCTACAGTATCATCTGATGTCTCGACACCCCTTACTATTTCAACCAGTTTCATTGCAGGAACGGGGTTGAAAAAATGCATCCCGGCAACAGAACCTGGTCTTTTTGTTGCTGATGCAATAGCTGATATTGAAAGTGAAGATGTATTTGTAAGCAATAATGCTTCTTTGGAAATGACACAGTTATCAATTTGTTTAAAAAGATTTTTCTTAAGATCAATATCTTCAAACACAGCTTCTATTACTACATCGGCATTTGAAAGATCATCAAAGTTTGTGCTTTGGTTTATTCTTCCCAGAATAAGTTCTTTTTGATCCTTTTCAAATTTGCCTTTGCCGATCAAATGATCCAGGTTATTTTGTATTTTGTCCAAACCGGCTTTTAGATTGTTTTCCGATATATCAATAGCTGTAACCTTAAAATCTTTTTGTGCAAATGCCTGAACAATACTCATGCCCACTTTGCCTGCACCCAGGATGTACAAATTGATATCTTTTGTGATTTTCAAACGTTTGCTCCTTTAATTATTAATTTATGTTAAATCCGGTATAAATGCTCAGCATTTTTGGTAAGACCCGATATCAACGGATGATGAAAATAGTTACATCTGTCAATATTTATGATATATTAAATCAATCATCGAAATAATATGCCATGAAACAGCCGGAAAACAAAGTGGATTTTATATGATGGTTGTTTGCCGGGTCAAATATAATTAAAAAATGAGGCATCAATATGAAGGGATATGTTCAGGTATATACCGGAGACGGCAAGGGAAAAACTACAGCAGCCATTGGTTTGGCGCTTCGGGCGGCCGGTGCGGGCCTAAAGGTATATATCGCTCAATTTGTAAAAGGAATGGAATATAGCGAATTGAGTTCGCTGAAAACTATTTCCGATAATATAGTGTTAAAGCAGTATGGACGTGATTGTTTTATCAACCAAGCGCCCGATAAAGAAGATATAAGGCTTGCCCGTGAAGGGCTGAAGGAAGCTCGTGATATCATGACAGGCGGCATTTATAACCTGATTATACTTGATGAAGCCAATATTGCTACCTATTTCAAGCTTTTTTCCGTTGATGATCTTTTGAAATTTATTCATGAAAAACCTGCTGATGTTGAGCTTGTAATCACAGGAAGGAAAGCCGATCCGCGTATTATAGCCGAAGCTGATCTGGTAACGGAGATGGTTGAAATCAAGCATTACTATCAGCATGGAATTCAGGCAAGAAAAGGTATTGAGAGCTAGAATGAACTAATATTATATTTGCTTGGTTTATGAAATATAAAACGGTCATATTTAATCAACGTGAGGAGGTATCCCAATGAAGCTGTCAGCATATAGTATTTTTGATACATCGCTTGGCCCGTGCGGAATTTCCTGGGTTGAAGATGATGATCCTTCAAGTATTCCTGCTGTTACTTGCCTTCATCTTCCTGAAGCAACAAGAAAGTTGACGGAATGCAAAATAGTTGAAAAATCCTGTGCGCGCAAATCAAGTTTGCCTCCTCTTACAATTACCAAAGTTATCAGAAAAGTGTGCAGGCATCTTGATGGTGAATTGCAGGATTTTCGGGACGTTGTCGTTGAATTTCCAATAGCAAGTTCCTTTGCGCAAAAGGTATTTGGAGCTACCAGAAAAATTCCGGCAGGAAAAACGGCAACATATGGCGAACTTGCAAAGGCCTTAAGATGTCCTGCTGCCTCCCGTGCCGTAGGACAGGCACTTGGTCGAAATCCAATCATACTTATTATTCCCTGTCATAGGGTTCTGGCTGCGGGCGGAAAGCTTGGAGGATTCTCAGCTTACGGAGGACTTGATACTAAATCAAAGTTGCTTTCAATAGAAGGGGCATCTTTTAAACCGCATAAACCACCCAGAAGCGGATGGAAATGTGTAATCAAAAGCTGATTTGATGGATATATTCATATGAATTCAATAGAACAGTATAGATATTTTTTGAAAGATACTATAAGAAAGTCTATTAATTTCAGAAATACGGATCAGAGTCAGGGAATACCTGCCCCGCCTGTGGAAAAGCCTTTTAATACCGAATCTGTTCGCATTCCATTAAAAGCTTTTGACCAATGGCCGGAGAAGATAAAAAAGAAAGAACTGGTTTCTGCGATATCTGCCAGGAAAAGCAGGCGAAATTATTCTTCTGAAGAATTGAGTATTGAAGAGCTGTCTTTTTTGCTTTGGGCTACACAGGGGATAAGAAAATCCGATGGCTCGAATCCTTCATTTCGTACAGTACCTTCTGCCGGAGCACGCCATAGTTTCGAGACGTATCTTTTTATAATGAATATTGAAGGTGTGAAAAAAGGACTTTATCGTTATCTTCCTGTTGAAAACGAGCTTTTGTTTCTTGACGGAATAGAAGATATGGAACAACAACTCACCCATGCCTGCTTCGGGCAAAATTATGTAGCAAGGGGGGCTGTTACATTTGTATGGACTACCATACCATACCGAATGGAGTGGAGATACTACCTGGCGGCTCACAGGGTTATTTTGTTGGATGCCGGCCATGTTTGCCAGAATCTTTATCTTGCCTGTGAAGCCATAAATGCAGGAACCTGTGCCATAGGAGCTTATGATCAGGAAGAATTGGATAGCCTTTTAGGTGTTGACGGAACGGATGAATTTGCCATATATCTTGCACCTGTTGGAAAAATTAAATCAAGTACTATAGGCTGACAGAGCAGGCGTATTCGGAATTTATCTAAAACAACACAGATAAACCAAGAGGAGTAAATAGTGAATTATGGAGGAGTAATTCCTTCAAATTCCCCCTTAGAAAAGGGGGATATAAGGGGGTTGTAATAACAAGTTTGTGTAAGGTGCAATTGAAAGTTCTATCAATAAACTTCAGAACATAACGAGCCCCTGGCCCCCTTTATTAAGGGGGAATTTTTAAATGGGGGCTCTTTTCTTTATGGTAGAATTTGTGTTGATTAACTTGATAAAATTGGATTGGTCATATTATTCCCCAATACGGTTACCCTGTATCGGCAGAATCTGGTAGCACTTTAGGGTTCAAGGGAATAAGTAAATGACAGAACTGGAAAGGACTAAGAAAATGGTAAGAAAACTGATTTTGACATTTATGTTTACTGTCATGATTGCAAGTATTTCTTTTGCTCAGGATTTTATGTTAAGCAGCCCTCAGCTTGAGTCCGGTAAAAATCTTGCTATAGAACAGGTGCTTTTAGGTTTTGGTTGTACCGGAAAAAATATTTCACCTGTATTAAACTGGAAAGGCGCTCCGGCTGATACAAAAAGTTTTGCAGTAACAGTATATGATCCTGATGCCCCTACAGGAAGCGGTTGGTGGCACTGGGTTATTTTTAATATACCTGCGACAGTTGATAATCTTAAGGAAAACGCCGGAGATCCGGCATCAAACTTGGTTCCTGCCGGTAGCATACAAAGTATTACAGACTACGGCAAGCCAGGATATGGAGGTGCATGCCCTCCTGCAGGCGATAAACCGCATAGATATTATTTTACCGTATTTGCGGTAGATATTGAAAAACTGCCGCTTGATGCCAATGCTTCAGGAGCAATGGTAGGCTTTTATTTAAACCAGCATGCCCTGGCAAAAGCGACGCTGACTGTTTATTATTCAAGATAAAAAGAAGAAAGGGTTCAAGGATTCGAGGGGAATGCTGAAAGCTCTGATAAAATCATTGGAAAATAAACACTTGAACCCTTGAATCCTCGAATCCCCGAACCCTTAGAATAACACTATGAAAGGTTATACATGTCGTTTTATATGATAAAATTGAAAGGATGGGCTGCCGTTGTCAGGGATACCATCATGTTTATAGTAATAGCTATTATAGGTTTTTTGGCTGTGCCTGTTGTTTTTGGCCCCGAGCCCTCAAGATATGTGATTGACGCCTGGAGCATTTTTGTGGGAACCATTGCATTTTGTATTTCAGCATGTATGATAAAAGATAACAGGTGGAAGCATATTAATAAAGTTGCAATTGCTATTTGCATAATAAATGCTGTTAATGTCGCTATTACAATGTTGGTGCCTTTCAGAGATGATCTTAAACTGACAGGTTTAATTATATTTAATATACTGATAGGTGTGGCGGGTGTTTATATAATGATGGCTTTGGGTGGCGGCCTTTCTTTTGTTTTTGTGAAAATTGACGGCAAAGACCAGAAAAATATAAAAAATAATTAGATTCTTCTTTCAGGTAGATAGACGGGTTCAAGGTTCGAATGTTCACAGTTCACGGTTAAGGAGCTAAGAAAGGCTTAATGCAACCAACCATGAGCTTTGAACCGTGAACCCTGAACCGTGAACCTAATAACCATTAGTAGTTACTGTTAATCATCCTTGTTTTTATTCTTCAATATTTCTATGGTTTTTTCAATTTCTTCCTGAGAAACACTGCGTCTTAGTGTTTCCATTTTTTTCATAATATCGGCAAAGCGAATGCCTTCTGCAGCGCTGATCCATTCAAGCTGAAGGCGTTCTTTTCTTATGCCGATTTTTTCCATTTTTTTGTGGACTTTTTCAACCCGTTTAACTGTCCAGTGATTAGCGTCTATATAGTGACAGTCTCCTATATGGCATCCGCTTACCAATATAATAGGCGCTCCTTGTTCAAATCCCCTCCATATAAATTTCTCATCAACTCTTCCCGAACACATTGTGCGAATAAGTCGGCTGTTAGGCGGATACTGAAGGCGCGAAACGCCTGCGTAGTCCGCACCTGCATAAGAACACCAGTTGCAGGCGAAAGTAAGAATTTTTTCTTGGGGTTTTAGATCAAGCATTACATCGATTTGGCTTGTAATCTGCTCATCGGTAAAATGGTTCATAATGATTGCCCCGAAAGTACATTCGGCCGCGCATGTGCCGCACCCGGCGCAGGCTGCTGAATTTACAACCGCCGGGGTCTTTTTCTTTATATCGACAGTAATGGCATTATAAGGGCATACTTGTGCGCATTTCCCGCAGGCTTTACAATGTTCTTCTATTATCTCAGATGTTATTGGTTCCGTGGTTATGGTGCCTTTATGCATAAGTCGTATTGCCCGTGCTGCAGCGGCAGAAGCCTGGGTTACGGATTCCTTTATGTCTTTAGGCGATTCGGCGCATCCAGCATAAAAAACTCCGCGTGTGGCGGCATCTACCGGCAAAAGCTTGGGATGCGCTTCCAGGAAAAAACCATCGGGTGATAACTGAAGACCGAGCATTTCCTGAATTTTCTGAGTGCTTCTGGCGGGCTGTATGCCCACTGCCAGTACAAGCATATCCAGATCATGAAATTCCAGTTTTCCGCTTGCCGTGTTTTCAACTGCAACATGTAAGCCGCCATCGGGGCGTTCTTCAACAGTGCCTGGCAGACCTCTTAGGTACTGAACACCAAGCCTTCGGCTTCTTATATATAAATCTTCAAATCCTTTCCCGAAAGCGCGTATATCAATGTAAAATACTTTTATATCAATATCAGGATAATGTTCTTTAATTGCCAGTGTGCTTTTAATAGTATTCATGCAGCAGATATTTGAACAATAGCTGCTTCCTTTTCGTGCGGAACGTGATCCAACACACTGAATGAATCCTATGGATTTCGGGAGTTTTTTGTTTTTGGGGCTTATAAGCTCTCCCTTGGCAGGGCCGCCTGCATTTATTATGCGTTCAAGCTCAAGACTGGTGACTACGTTTTCAAACCGTGTGTATCCGTATTCGTCAAGTTCCGTGGGATCATAGGGCTCAAGCCCTGTAGCGACAATAATGGAGCCTACACTTTCGGTAAGTTCCTCATCTGACATATGAAAATTGATGCATTTCTTTTCGCATGCATCAACACATTTGGAACAAACCGCAGGATTATGGCCCAGGCATTCATTTACATTAATTGCATACGCTGAAGGAACTGCCTGTGGAAAAGGAGAATAGATAGCTTTTCGTGAAGACAAGCCCATATTGAATTCATCCGGGCGCACTACCGGGCAGACTTTTACGCAATCTCCGCAGGCTGTGCATTCTTTTTCATCTACATAGCGGGCGCGTTTTAAGATTTTTACATCAAAGTTTCCGACATAGCCTTTAACATCGACAACTTCACTCATAGTAAGAAGTTTTATGCGTGGATGCCGACCGGCATCCGTCATCTTGGGACCGAGGATTCAGATGGAACAGTCCATTGTGGGAAACGTCTTGTCAAGTTGAGCCATTGTGCCGCCGATAGACGGCTTTTTTTCAACAAGCACAACATCGTATCCATTATCAGCCAGATCAAGCGCTGCCTGAATACCGGCGATGCCTCCTCCTATAATCAGGGTGCGCTTTGTAAGAGGCAATGTTTCTTCATACAAAGGAAAAAGTCCGCGGACACGGGAAACCGACATTTTGACAAGGTCTATGGCCTTGTTTGTAGCTGCATCAGGTTCTTTCATATGAACCCAGCTGCATTGTTCGCGGAGATTGGCCATTTCCAGAAGAAAGGGGTTCAGCCCGGCATCATGCATCATCTGGCGAAACGTAGGCTCATGGAGTCTTGGTGAGCAAGAGCCGATAACAATACGGTCAAGGCCATGTTCGATGATGTCTTTTTTAATTTCATGCTGGCCCGGTTCCGAGCATGCATAGCCCAGATCTTTTGATAAAATAACATTATCAAGCTCTGAAGCAACTTGAGCTACCTCTTCGCAGTTAACTGTCTGTGCGATATTTAAACCGCAGTGGCAGATATAAACTCCAATACGCGCCGAAGGTTTTTGGGCCAATGATTCTGAAAGAGTTTGTGCTTTCATCTTAAATCCTTATGTTTAAATCGAATTACTTCAATACTTCATATAAGCATCCGGCAGTATAAACATTACTTCCAGTAAATAGTTTTGGCAATAATGTTGGTCAGATCCATGGCCTCCATGCTCAGTTCATCACCGCAAAAAGGGTCTTGCATTGCACATTTGAGGTGAATCTGGCATTTAGGACATGATGTTATAAGCAGGTTGCTGCCGGTTGCCCTGGCCTGCCTCAACCTTTTTACCTGAAGAGCTTTACTGTGCGAATCACAGCCTGTCCAGCCGGTATTGCCGCAGCATATGGCGGCAGTTCCCGTTTCATGCATTTCAGTGAAGCTATCTGGCTTAAGACGTTGTAAAAGTTTTCTGGGAAGATCCGCATGATCTGCAAACCTGCTTAAACGGCATGAATCCTGAAATGTTATTTTTTTGCCTGTTTCCTTGAAATCAACGGCTCCTTTGCTGATTTCCGTTTCAAGAAAATCATACATGTGCGTTACTTTGAAAGGTATATCAATTCCATTTTTGGGATAGTCGTAAGATAAAGTGCGATAGCATTCAGGGCAGCTTGTTATTACTTGTTCAATGCCAAGATTATTAATAGCGTCAACATTTAACTTGCCGAGGGATTTGAAATTATCTATATCTCCTGTCCATAAAAGATCATGGCCGCAGCATCTCTCGTTTGGTAACACTGAAGGTACTATATCAAAGAAATTCAAAAGACGAATGCTATCCATATTGATATTTAAGACATTGACGCCAAGACTGTTTTTGAAAAACTTATCAAAATAAGGTGCACAACCGCCAAAAAAAAGAGTAGTACTTTTGGGGTCTATCCGGATATCTTCCGGAAGATTTTCCCATCTTTTGGTATTTACTGCCGGTGAAGTCATTGTGCGCATCAAAGATTGAAAAAAACCGCCGTGTGATTCATGTCCCTTTATATCTTTATGTTTTAAAAATATGCGAAGGTCTTTAATAAAATCAGGGAAATTGACTGCCGATGGGCATCTGTCGTAACAAAGGCCGCAAGTAAGACATGACCAGACCCCTTCCCGTACGGATTCGGATTCGATATTTCCTGCAATGATTGAGCTCGCAATAGCACGCGGAGAAAAAGGTTTTCCCGATAATGTAAGCGGGCAGGAGGATGTGCATTTCCCGCAATCCTGACAGGCGTAAATATCATGAGCTGAAATAATTTCGGCAAGGGAGGCATGATCCGTTTTGAAATCTTCTTTATCGGAAGTTACCGGGCTGGGGCCTATAGCTTTGATTTCTTCACAGAAATTTTTAAGAAATTGCAGCAATTCCTCAGGTTCGTCAGGTAAAAATGTATTTAACTGAAGACGTTGTTTATTCAAACCTATAAGCTCAAGGATTTGTCTTGTATCTTCCGTGTTTCGTAAGGCTATGTCCGTTCCACTTCCGTACCTGCAGGAACCTGGGCTGCATCCTATCAGCAATACGCCGTCTGCTCCCATTTCAAAAGGTTTAAACAGCAGTGATTTGCTGATTCTTCCGATGCATGGAATCCTGACCATTTTAATTTCCGCCGGGATATCCGCCCTTTTATCCTGTAGATCCTGAAATGCCACATGAGGACCCCAGTTACATAAAAAAAGTATTATTTTAAAGTTATCCATTTTATTATCAGTCCAATATTTTACGCCAATAACTCTTTAAGCGCCTGTTCCAAAAAAGTCTCATTACGGTACGGACTGTCTGCTGCTGAAGACGGGCATACCGATATGCAGCTTCCGCAGCCTTTACACAATGCTTCATCCACGGTAGCATGCCATCCGTTATTATCGCTTACATTAAGTCTGATTGCCTGGTATGGGCAGACATTCATACAGTTTCCGCAACCCCTGCAAATCTCTTGATCTATTTCTATTGTATAACCCTTGTTTTGCCTGGGACCTCTTGGCATTACTGCCGCCGCCTGGATGGCTGCTGCATAGCCTTTTTTACGCTTTGAAACATTAATGCCAGGTGTTTCCGCAAGAAACAGACCCGGAATGGCTGTTGCGCCGGGGTAAAGAAAGGGGATTCCCAAAATGTCTTTTTTCTGTCTTCCCGATTTTATGCTGATTCCGGCAAGTCCTTTCTGTTGAATATACTGAATCTTCTTTCGTGATTTTTCTCCGAGTATTACTGCGCCTGCATGTATAGTCTGCTCAAAATCCTGTGTTTGTATTGTAAGCTGAAATTCGCCGATTGTGCCGCTTAAGCCTTTAAGCGTTGCTCCCTGAAAGATATGAATATTTGGATGAACCGGCGGGTGCCCGAATGATCCGAATAAAAAGACATCGAATCCTGTTTGCGCAAGTGTCATAGCACTAGTTAAAGCTGACTCTGAATCTCCTATGACGGCGGTTGACATATTGTAATTTCTTGCAAGGGCCGGAAGCGCTTTTAGTTGTTTTGCACGGTCTATGGAACGGTTTATAAGCCCTATGAATTTATTACTAGCTGCTTTGGGATGATCCTTTACGAGGCGAAGTACTTCTCCTCTTAAGTTACAGGTTTCAACCATTGAACGGCTTACTCCTGTTGCTGCAAACAGGGCTTCCTTTAGTCTGCTTTTCTGGTCGGTACATGCGCTGCAAATAAAATTTAAAGGGCAGCAAACGCATGAAGCAAGGACAACACGTGTAATGCCGAGGTCACGTATGGTTTTAAGAATATGGGAAGAGCCGTCAGGAATACATGCCGAATTTATTGTTTCGGCATGAACTATATCCGATTGAGATTTCAAACTTTTGATATGCGAGTCCATATCATCGAGCCACCCCATGGAATTATTGCATTTGCATGCAAAAACACCTATGCGGATAACAGGAGAAAGTCCCTGGTCCGGCGTAAGAAAAGATATACCATGTCCTCTTGGAGTACGTGAGCTCTTGCCAAGAAGTACCATTGCCTGAGCAGCTGAAGCATATCCGCGTACAATCATGTCATACACATCCTGCTTTGCTACTTTGGGACCGTATGCGCGTATTACGTCATCGCCTTTTACCTGAGCGTGTATATCCGGATCTGCGATTATAACTACTCCGGTGTGCTCAATAATTTCTTCGTGTGCCTGCGAATGGTTTATAGCACCTATTGCACTGCAAACACTTTGACATTGGAGGCATTCCGAACATATTCCGCATTGGAGACATCTTTGAGTTTCATAAGAAATCTGTGATTCATCTAAACCAAGGGCAACTTCCGTAAATGATTTTATACGTTCAGCAGGCTGCTGTTCAGGCATGGCGGATCGTGCACAAAAGGCTAATGATTTTGGTATGTCATCAAAATCCCTGTCATCAGGCCTTTGCAAAGCAGGGGGTGTGCTTTCCGACACAACGGAGGATTTGCAAATATCCTGATGAACCGCCTGTGCTGCCTGCCTGCCGTTTGCCATTGCAGAAACAACCGAGCTGGGGCCGGAAATGGTGTCCCCTGCCGCGTAAACCCCGGAAAGACTTGTTCTGAAAGCGTAATCCGTTTCTAAGGTACCATTTGATTTAGCCGTAAGCTCAAGGTCGTTTCCGGTATTTTTATATGCTCCTTTTTGGCCTATTGCTACAAAGACTTTATCGAATTTTAATTCAAAAGGGGTGCTGTCTTTTATTCTTACAGGCCAGGCTATGTTGTTTCCATTCGGCTCTCCTGGTTCTGTGGGTACGCATAAAAGCTTATCCAGTGTGCCGTTTTGGCCCAAAAACTCAATAGTCTGAGTGCTGTCTTTTATTATAATGCCCTCATCTATAGCTGCTTTTACTTCATCGGGATCAGCAGGGATGAGTTCTTTTGCAAACCATGACAGGATTGTAACATCAGGATTATTTCTTTTCAGAGTTCTGGCAAGATCGAATGCCGCATTACCATCGCCGATAACGGCTATTTTCCCGTTAATTTTTTGATCTTCATTTCTATAAAAATTTACAAGAAAAGACAGGCAACCTTCAATTCCTTCAAACTCCTCGCCAGGTATGCCAAGCCTTCTGTCTGACCATGCTCCGGTAGTAATAATAATTGATTGAAAATCGTTTTTCATCTTATCAATATCGGAATCCATATTAATAAGATGATTTGTTGTAAAATTTACTCCCAGATTTTCGATATATTCAATTTCTTTATCGAGTATATCTCTTGGCAGTCGGTGAGCGCCTATGCCGTAACGAAGAAGACCTCCCGCCATTTTTTCTTTCTCAAACACAGTAACCGGATAACCCATACGTGCAAGCTCGGCTGCAGCCGCAAGACCTGCGGGACCCGAGCCTATCACAGCAATTTTATCAGTCTTTTTTTCTGCATTTTCCGTAACTGTTTCTGCATATTTCGGGGTTTGGTAATCTGCGACAAACCGCTTTATATCCCTTATGGCAACAGGTCCGTCCAGTTCACCTCTGCGGCATGCGGCTTCGCACGGATGAGTGCATATGCGGCCGCAGACAGCCGGAAGAACATTATCTCTTCTTATCAGTTCAAGTGCTTCATTAAATTTTCCGGCTTTTGTAAGTGCGATATATCCCTGGACATTTACTCCAAGAGGGCAGTTATCCTGACATAGTGGCCTTTTTCGTTTATCAATTACCGGCATGCCGGGAAGGCTGTGGCGGCTGTTGATATGAACCGCTTTTTTTTTGCTTTGTTTTTCCTGTGCGTTATCAGCAGGGATTTCAACAGGACATACTTCTACACATTGCCCGCATAGTGTGCATTTGTCAGGATCTATAAAGGTGCGATGCCTTTCAAGGCGTACCATAAAACCCTGGGGGCTGTGTTTTATAAATTTAATGTCGGCAGGTAAAATACATTGAATATTCGGATTTCTGAAAATTCTTACAAGTCCGGGACGATGTGCATAATTTAAGGGTACACCGGAATTTAAGCGCCATTTTTCATTGTTTAGTTTGTTATCTATATCTGATTCCGAATCTACCAGAGTTACAGGAATGCCAAGTTCGCCGAGTTTGTTTGCTGCTGTAATTCCGGCAGGAGTGGCTCCTATAATCATAACCCGGTGAAGACGGTCTTTAGCGCGTTTCATGCAATTGCTCCTATTTTACCAGCGGCCTTTTTCTCACGGCCCTTGAGAAGGGCGAGGCCGAAATCATAACCTTTTTTGAATGCTTTAATGTTTGCTTCTTCCGTTCCTTTGGGAACCGATTCGGCAACAGTATCTTCGGCTGCTTTAAGAGATATTTTCCGGGTAATAGCTGTGAAAAAACCGGTCATAATGATATTTGCCATCATTTTCCGGCCAAGTTCTTCAGCCATTCTTGTGGCCGGTATTGGAAAAGGGTCATTATTTGTTTTTTCCGGATGCACAAGATCTTCGTCAACCAAAAGGAGAGTACTGTCTTTCATGTTGTCGATATATTTTTCATATCCCGATTGAGACATGCAGACAAGAATATCCGGTTGTCTTATATAAGGATAATGAATGGAACGATCGGAGATAACAACCTGCGCACTGCATGCTCCTCCTCTGGATTCAGGCCCATAAGACTGTACCAGTGTGCTTTCTTTGCCATCGCCGAGGGCGGCCGCCTTACCGATGATACGACCGGCAAGTATGATGCCCTGGCCGCCGAATCCCGTTATGATAACTTCCGTGGTTGTAGCATTAATTTGTTTTGTATCAGCCATGAAATTCACTCGTTTAATTTGAGATTTCAAATTTGAAATTTTATATTAGCCTGCATGTATTATCATAATTTTCGATACAGGTAGCTTTATCGATATCAACGAATTTACCTAAAATAATCCCTTTATCAAAATCAATATCCGTATCGGCAGGATTGGAATTATTCTTGATGATGCCTTTCTTATATAGCTTTAAAGTATCAAGAGACTTTTCCTTGTTGCGCCGGCCGTAATTTACCGGGCACGGAGATAAAACTTCTATAAACGAGAACCCCTTTTTGTTGAGGGCTTCAATTATGGAATTTGTCAGATCCCTTGTATGGAGTATTGTCCATCTGGCTATATATGTGGCTCCTGATGCATATGCCAGAAGAGGCAGATTAAAGGGTGCTTCGGGGTTTCCTACCGTTGTTGTCGATGTTTTGGCATGAAACGGGGTTGTTGCAGCTACCTGGCCACCCGTCATTCCGTAATTTAAATTATTCACACAAATAACGGTTATATCCATATTTCGTCTGGCGGCATGAATAAAATGGTTTCCACCTATAGCAAAAAGATCACCATCGCCAGAAAATACGATTACATTAAGTTTAGGATTGGCAAGTTTCATTCCGGTTGCAAACGGGATGGCTCTTCCATGTGTAGTATGATATGAATCAAGCTTAACATAACCCGCAGCTCTTCCCGAACAACCGATTCCGGATACCATTACAACATTGTCAAGTTCAAGCCCGCTTCCTTTTATAGCTGTAAGGGTTGAAGAAAATGCAGTTCCGGTACCACAGCCCGAACACCAAATATGAGGAATGCGATCGGTTCGTAATAGATCGTCTAACGGATGTACCGGTGATTTTGAAGTTTTCCTGGATGTTTCAGGCATAATTAAAATGCCTCCTTTAATACCTTTATTACTTCATCCGGCGATATGACAGAGCCGCCGGGGTGGCCGACCAAATAACTCGGCACTTTATATCCTGCGCATCGCTGGACTTCGTAATGTATTTGGCCAAGGTTGAGTTCCACAGTTACAAAACCTTTTACCTGATTGGCAAGTTGCCGCACCTGGTCTTCCGGAAACGGCCATACGGTAATAAGCCGCAACAATCCTACCTTGATTCCCATTTTTCGTGCTTCGTCTACTGCAGCAAGGCTGGTACGTGTTGACACGCCATATGATACAATCGCAATATCCGCATCATCTAACCTATATCTTTCAGTCATAATTATTTTATCAAGGTTATTGCGGATCTTGTTCATAAGATGATCCATCATTATTGCCTGTGCTTCTACAGTCATGACAGGGTAACCTTTTTCATCATGGGTAAGTCCTGTGAAATGTACCTTATACCCGTCTCCTGCCGCAGGCATTGGAGCAATTCCATACGGTGGAGCAGGTTTGAAAGGCTTGAAGTTATCTTTCCTGCCTTTCGGAGTAGCTCTGGATACTATATGAATATCTTTAGCATCGGGTATGATTACTTTTTCACTCATGTGACCCACGATTTCATCTGTCATTATAAGTACAGGCAATCTGAATGTTTCGCTCAGATTAAAGGCTGTGATTGTTTGGTAAAAAATGTCCTGGGGAGAAGATGGGGCAAGAGCAATGATTTCATAATCTCCATGCGATCCCCATTTTGCCTGCATCATGTCCGCCTGCGCCCCCATTGTAGGAAGTCCGGTAGAAGGACCGGCGCGTTGCACGTTAACCACTACACAAGGTGTTTCTGTTACAATTCCAAGGCCTATGTTTTCCATCATCAGGCTGAATCCGGGGCCCGATGTTGCAGTCATGCTTTTAACTCCTGCACATGAAGCTCCAAGAATGGATGCCATAGCGGCAATTTCGTCTTCCATCTGAATGAAAGTTCCACCAACCTCAGGAAGCCTTTCGGATATACGTTCGGCAACTTCAGTAGCAGGTGTAATAGGATAACCGCCGAAAAATCTGCAACCGGCAGCAAGCGCTCCTTCTGCGCAGGCTTCATCGCCTGTAATATAATGTGCACCTGTAAGTACAGCTGGTTTCATTTATCCTCGTTTAATAATTTATTTGATTATTGCTTATTTATTCTGACGGTTTGGCTTCAACTGAATAGATTGCAAATTCGGGGCAGATGATTTCGCAATAATGACAATTCACACAATCGTCCGGATTTTTAGCAACAGGGGGGTGGTACCCTTTTTTATTGAATTTTGGTGAAAATTCAAGCATTTGTTTTGGACAGTATTCGATGCAATACCCGCATCCTTTGCATCTGTCATCAAGGATATATACAATACCCCTGGAAACTTCAATATCATTTGCATCAAACGGAACGCGCCAGAAATTCATAACTATTATCCAAAATTATGTTGTTCGTTAAAATAAAGTAAAGGCAATATACAGAAACAATTGAAAAGGTCAAGCTAAATAATTTGCTAAGACTAGATAAATATGAGATACCCCCTGAGTTTTTTTATGGGTATCCGGTTATGTTTTGAGGCCAACCTTATTTAATATAAATTTATACGTGCTTTTCTTGGCTATATTTATTTATACGATTATATTGAAATAGGGTATATTATGAAAAAAAAGGGGAGGGGTATTAAAAGTATTCGACTTTACTTAAAAAAATTTCAGATACACTTTGGCTTATGAACCTTAATGATCGCTTGTATTTTAAACTGTATGTCTGTTATAGATTCTACAGGAGTGGATAGGATGCAGCAGGAAATAGAATCTGACAACTCAAAGAGCAACAGTATTCCGGAGCGCTTTAAGACCAAAGCTGTTTTATTACTATCCGCTTGTCATTTTGTCCATGATGTTTACTCAGGATTTCTTTCTCCTCTGCTTCCTTTGCTCATTGAAAAATTTTCCCTTACCCTTGTACGTGCAGGGCTTCTTTCCACTGTAATGCAGCTTCCGTCACTTTTTAATCCGTTAATAGGTCTGTGGGCTGATCGAATCAGTGTACGTTGGTTTATAATATTGGCTCCGTCACTTACTGCAATTCCTATGAGTCTCATAGGTTTGGCCCCGAGTTATGGAATGCTTCTTATATTACTGTTTATCACAGGGATCAGTGTATCTTTGTTTCATGTGCCTTCTCCAACCCTGATAGCCGGAGTGTCAGGTGCTTATACCGGTAGGGGCATGAGCTTTTACATGACAGGAGGAGAACTGGCAAGAGCGGTGGGGCCCCTTGTGGCGGTTGGCGGGGTTTCACTTTTAGGCCTTGAAGGCTTATATCCCCTTATGGTTTTCGGGATAGCCTCTTCAGTGTGGTTATTTTTTACATTCAAGGATGTTCCCGCCAAACACAAAAGCGGCTCCACTCACCCGTCTTTGTGGAGTACATGGATGGAGATGCGGCATATATTATTTCCACTTATGGCGATTCTTGTAAGCCGGGGATTCATGCATGCCGTGGTGACGACGTTCCTGCCGACTTTTATTGAGCAGCAATCCGGAAATTTATGGCTGGCAGGGATATCTTTAACTCTTGTGGAAACAGCAGGTGTGGTTGGTATAATTTCAGCGGGTTCTTTAAGTGATGTATTGGGCAGACGGCGGGTGTTACTTTTTTCCCTTGTAGGGGCTCCTTTCATGCTGCTTTCTTTTGTCTGGGTTGATGGCTGGTTTCGTTTTGTGCTTCTTGTTCTTACGGGGTTTACCCTGCTTTCAACAACACCGGTGATGCTTGCGATTGTGCAGGAAAACAGCACTAACAGTCCTTCAGCCGCAAACGGCATATTTATGATGTCTTCTTTTATGGCCCGTTCGGCAATTACGGTAATTGTAGGTTTACTTGGGGATCTGATAGGACTTAAGGCAACATATACATTAAGTGCATTTTTAGGATTTGGGGCAATACCATTTATCCTGATGCTTCCGCATGGTGATAAAAAAATACAAAAGAAAATTTAATTGAAGCATTATGTCGCAAACAATATAGGTAATTCCGTTTGATTTAAATCACAGCTGCTTTCCGATCTGTTTCAAAAATGTTTTGCATTTCGGCAGGAATACAGGGTGTTTTGATAGTCTGTGGGTTTTTTTCTCCGGGCATATGTATTGTAATGGCCTGGGCATGCAGCCCGAGGCGGATAAATCCCGCGTGCTGTTTTAAGTAATTTGCAGCCCTGGTTGAACCATAACGTGTGTCACCCACCACCGGGTGGCCGGAAAGCTTTGCATGGCGACGAATCTGATGCTTGCGCCCGGTGAGAAGATCGATCTCAACCATGGTGTAATGGTGGCTGTGTTCCATAATCCTGAATCGGGTCTCGCTGGGTATTCGCTGGCCTGGCCCTTGGGGATTTTGTCGTCCACCTGCCGTTTTAGATAGAGGCCATGCCCACGATTCCCAAAGATTGTTTTGATTTGAGATATCCAACCGGCCGTGCAGAATCGCTATATATTGTTTGGCTATTTTGCGGGATTTAAACTGATCCGAAAAAAAGCGGGAAGTTTCACGGTCGGCAGCAAGAATAATAACCCCGCTGGTTTCTTTATCCAGGCGATGAATGGGAGAAAAATCAAAGTCTGTAATAAGACCCAAACGGCTACGGATTACGTCATCTTTTCGAACCCACTCTTTAGCAAGCGAGCACAGGTCTTTTCCCGATGCATTGTGAACCGTGATTCCGGTCGGTTTATCCAATGCCAGCCAACCCTTTCCTGAAGCCAGTACTGTAATTTCTGTTGATTCCCAAATCATGACCATCCAGATATCTCCTTAATAATAAACGATTACTTTATTTAACAGAGGTTTTTGTTTTCGTCAATCTGGCATCCAGCAATTTCAATAGGTTCTGGATACCGGCTTTTGCCGGTATGACGGTCTGGGAATTTTTTACGAATTCATCAAACTTTAGAAAAGAAATTATTTTTCTAAAGTTTTAAAAAATTTTGCCGATAACAGTTAATGAGGATTAATTTAATGTTGGAGGCTATCATGATAAATTCAGTATATAATAATGTTTCCGCTCTTTTTGCTTTTAGTACTAAAATGGGTGTGTGTGGCAATAATTTAGCAAATGTTAATACGGATGAATTTAAAAAAAGCAGAACCGACATTGTTGAATTATCCAATGGAAGCGTAGATGCCCAGATCAGTGAAGTTGATACACCGGGCTCGTTATATTCTGAACCCGGAGATCAGACAATCAGAGAAATGTCTAATGTTGATATTGCCGAAGAAATTGTACAAACTATTCCGACTCAACATGGATATGAGGCAAACATAAAGATGATATCGGTTTATGATGAAATGCTTGGAAGTGTTATAGATATCATTAAATAATAAATTTATTGAGTATTTTGTTAGGTTGATGATATCTTTTCAGAAAATGTTGAGTAATTATCAGCCATCATAAAATCTATATCATTTTCCAGTGCTTTGAAATGCTCCCGGCCGCATTGAATCTTGGCGTTTTCCGTAATTCTGAGTGCTTCGCTAAAACGACTTCCCTTGGATTCCACTACAAAGTACAGCCTTTGTTGATTTTCTTTTTCTACAAGCACTGCCCAATCCGGATTATAGCTTCCCAGGGGTGTTTCTATTTTAAACCATCCCGAGAGCTTGGCATAAACCTTTACATCCTTGCTAAGTTCAAATGACCTGGCGAAATCAGCCTCAATATCAGAATCATAAACGATATGGTCAAAGACCGATTTTTTACTTTCAAACATGTTTTTTTTCAGATATCCATATAGTTCGTTTTCCTTGAAAATCTCCTGAGCATAGTAATGATGATAACCTATTCTTTGATATTTAATACCGTCTACAATAAAAACCTGCATTTGATGCTTAATGATTGAAGCAACCTGCTCAATAAATTTTTGAGGGTTATTCTTAAAATCCTGTAGCCTGCCGCTTGCTTTTAAAATGGCAACGATTGATCTGCGGGTCAGGTTGGTTTCATTCTGCAAATAGCTTACAAGATCCGGAAGATCATAATCACGATCATTATAAACCGACATGGTTTCGTAAATTTCTTGTGCATTAACACCGCCTCTATCCACATCAAGAGTTGCAGTTCTTGTGATAAACCTTGTTCTGCCTGCAATCAGTGTTTTATTTATTTCATCAGCGCATTTTTCAATCAACTTTTTTGGGTCAAAATCTACCCTGAATGTTGTTTTGTATTTTAGCTTTTCCCATAATTGCTGGAAATCATCGCTTAAATACACAGCCTTATTCAATTCCGCTTTTTTGCGGTTATCAGCATTTCTGATGTTAAGTTTGCCGGCAGTTTTTCGGATAACAGCTAATATCTGCTGTGACACATCCGCCATCTTTTCCGGAAAGATTACTTTACTTTCCTTAAGGTCGGAGCGTAATAAATTTTGTACTTTACCATTTTTGTCTATATAGCCTTCAGACTCCAGATGATTCCAGAGCAAATGCGAAGCTCCAATCCCAAGATACTCTGCCTGATGGCCATCAGTTGGTACCAGAATGTTTGCGAATATATGCTTTTCGATTATGTCGAACTTAATACCGGTTTCTTCTTCAATCTCTTTCTGAAGTTGTTTTGCAAATTCTTCATATGATTCATTTGCCATCACAGTAAGCGTATTTACATCAAACCCATGAACTCTTTCACCATCCTGGTTTACGGCTATACGAAGGCCGCGTCCGATTTCCTGCCGTTTTTTCATAACCGATGAGGTTTCGTTTAATGTGCAGATTTGAAAGACATTCGGATTATCCCAGCCTTCTTTTAATGCCGAATGGGAAAAAATAAATTTAAGCTTTGTATCAAAGCTTAGAAGTCTTTCTTTATCCCTCATAATAAGCCGGTAAGCGCTTTCATCAGCGCTTGCTTTTCCCTCTCCATGCGAGTCCTTGAATATCTCAACAGACCGGCCTGATGTTGTCTTCTTTTTATCAATCGCAAAGTAGCCGTTATGAACATCTTGCGCTGCGGTTTCAAGATCAGCGCCATCAAACAAACTATAGTATTTTGGTTTGGTAATCTCCCTGTTATATTCTTCTTCAAATATTTTTGCGTATTTTCCGGGTTGTGGATTGCCGTTATCATCATACCAGCGGTAATTTGAAACACGGTCTATAAAAAACAGGCTAAGTACCTTCAGTCCTCTTGGCCGAAGTTCCTTCTCCTTTTCAAGGTGTTTTTCGATGGTTTTACGAATTTGAAGTCTCTTATATACTTCATCGTTTACTATCCGGACAAATGCCTTGTTGTGGCTGTCTTTTATTTCGATACCCGCCACTTCAATCTGCTTCACAAGTTTTTGCTGATAAGCATCTGCTGAATCAAGCTTGTACATCATGTGATATTTTTCCACATGAGTGGCGGAATAGCGAAGAGTGCAAAGAGGATTAAGCGATGCTATGGCTTCCTTGCTCTTGCCGTTAGTATCCACACTTTGCGGCTCATCAATAATAACTATGGGTTTTGTTGCCTGTATTAATTCGATAGGGCGGTTTCCGGTCATCCTGTCATGTGGACGATGGATGATATTGGCTTTGTCTTCTTTTTGCGGGTCGGTAAAGCTTTTTCTGAAGGCATCAATGTTAATAACCATGATCTGGATATAGTCGCTTGCGGCGAAGTTTCTCACCTGGCCAAGCTTCTGGGAGTCATATATAAAATAGTCGAACTGTACGTTTTTATATAATCCCTTAAAATGCGCTTCTGTCATCTGTAGAGATTTGTAAACGCCTTCCTTGATAGCAACAGAAGGCACCACAATAATAAATTTGGTGAAACCATAAAGACGGTTCAACTCGAAAACAGAACGCAGGTAAACATAAGTTTTGCCGGTTCCTGTTTCCATTTCTATCGTAAAGTTTAAAGAATCAAGCGATTCGGAAGGTGCAAGCCCGTTTCTAAGCTGGATTGCTTTTATGTTTTCAAAGATATCTTCATCGCCAAGCTTTAAGCGGTTGCCGATACCCAAATCATTTCGCAAGTTTTTAAATTCAAGTTTTGTCTGGGGGGCATATTTTATTGGTGCTATGTTGAAATTCGTTCGGCAAATTTCCTGACCTTTAAATATATCAGTAACAGAATTTATTGCTTCATGCTGGAAGTCAAGATTCGGATTGAATTGAATTTTCATGACTGCTTTCCTACAAGCTCTTGACATCATCAATGCCTGCCTGGTGCAAAGTCTGAACAGCATTGGTCTTGACTACATCATCTTTAAACCCAGAATCCTTAAAGATCACACGCATCACCTCCGGTTTCAGTTTATTTTTAAGTGCGGCAATGTGTTCCACAACACCAAGGCTGATATTATCGGCCAAACATACGATGAGCGATCCGCCTCCTATAATGTAAACAGTCTTTCCCTCAATCTTTTTCTCTTTTATCGGCACGGCCAAATCCAGACCATATTTTAGCAGTAGTTCATAAAGCACATCCGCTTCGCTTCGATCAGGTTTGATGTTTTCTACAGCATTGAAAAGGGCATCTTCAAGATTGTCGAAATCAGCATCCCATGTTTTGATGTTGCTTGAATCCAGCTTGAAAACTTTGAAGCCAAGATCACCTGAATATTCGGAGTTTTCTTTTTCTTTTTTTTTAATAAGTCTTCTGATTCGTTCCTTACCAATTTCAGCAATGCTTTCATACCCAGCCTTGTTGGCTTCCGATTTTTCATCGCAAGGTTCTGGAAGTTGAATCATTATGAATCTGCGGTTACCTTTATCTTTTACATTCAATTCAATAACTGCTTGAGCTGTTGGACATGACCCAGCAAAAAAGTCTAAAACTAATCCATCACTTGATGGGTCTAAAGATAAGAAGTGCCTAATCAATGTTGATGGTTTTGGGAAAGGAAAAATCTTTCTTTGAAAAAGAGCGTCTATTTCTTTTGTGCCATTTTCTGCATTACCAATCCCTTCAGGAAGAAGAGTGGATACAGGCATCCAAGTTTCTTCTTGTCCAAATTTTGTATAGGCTAAACACCATTCAAAATCTTGGCTTATACCAAATGGGCAATCATTTTTTGCAGTTCTCTTTCTCCAAGGGAAAATAGCCATAAGGTTTTCTTCACCGAAAATCTCATCGCAGATTTTTCGGAGATTAGATACTTCGATATCATCTATGGAAATAAAAAGGGCTCCATCATCTTTTAATAGATTCTTAGCTAACTTAAGTCGCGGATACATCATATTCAGCCAGTTTGTGTGATATCGCCCCGATGTTTCGCTATTGGCGGAAAACTTGAGCCCTTCTTTATCGATCTGTCCAGTATAACGTAAATAAGTATTAAGGTTATCCTTGAATTTATCCGGATAAATAAACTCATTACCGGTATTGTATGGCGGGTCGATGTAGATCATCTTTACTTTCTTGTGGTAGGACTTCTGAAGTAGTTTCAATACTTCGAGGTTATCACCTTCAATGAAAAGATTTTGCGTAGCATTCCAATTAACGGATTCTTCAGGACATGGTCGCAGGGTGCCGGTTGAAGGTGTCTGGGCGATTCGACGGGCGTGGTTTTTGCCGTTCCAGGTGAAGCTATATCTTTCAGGCCTGTCATCGATATAATCACCCAGGATTTCGCGAAGGACATTGAAGTCAATCTTTTTCTCAATAAAAACTTCCGGGAATAGTTCTTTTATCTTCTCAATATTTTTTTCAACAATGTCTGGCGAAGCACCATCGGTTTTTGGGTCCAGTTTTTTCATGCAGATTGTTCTCCACTTACAACTTGGCAGCTACTACTTTGTAGTTGCAACTGTATTATAGATCGGTGCCTCATTTCCCAGACTTTGGTGCATAAATCTCAATAAAACCAAAATAAACAGGTTTATATAATATACATTTTAGCTATATATTGTCAAACTTTATCCGGTTATTTTGGATATTTATCATGGTGTATTGAACTTTTTCACAAAAGCATCAGATCATAAATTTCCCATTTTCGTAGATAGTAACCGTTTTGCCAGACGCAAGTTTTGCTGTAACTCTTTTTTTCTCGGTATTAACTAAATCCCAGTGCAGGGCAGAATCATTGAATCCCAAATTCTTCTTGATTTCTTTTGTTAAGTCTTTTGGATTTCCCGAAAATGTATCGGAATAGGATGAGCCTAATGCAATATGGCAGTTGCCAAAACTTCCACCGTAGTTTTCATCAAAAAGAGTGTTTGCCATAAACTTGTTTATTTTAGAAAATCTTTTGTCTGTTAAAGAGAATTCTCCTATCTTATTGGCTCCCTTATCCATTGCAAGCTGGTTTTTTACAAACTCTTCTCCTGTTTTAGCCTCAATTTTTACTGCCTCACCTTTTTTAAACTCAAGCCTTACATTTTCTACATAATTACCGCTTCTGTATGATGGCTGATTGGCAAAATATATACCTTTTGTACATCTCCAGTCAGGAGACAAAAACAGTTCGAAGCTTGGGATGTTATGACCTGATATGCCTATCCACTTTCTTTTATCGCCAGGTGTAATTTCAAGATCGGTATTTTCCGATTCTATATGAAATGATTTTACTTTCATTCCGTTTAGCCATTTTTTTATCCGGACTGCATCTTGAAATACTTTCTGCCATTGCTCTACAGGCGATTTTTTATTAAGAAAACATGCGGCGGCAATTTCATTTGTATATTCTTTAATAGTCAGCCTGGCATGCTTTGCCAATTCTTCTGTGGGAAGCATGCACAAAGTCCAGCCGAAAGCGCCTTCTTCTTCTCTTTTATCGAGTATATCTTTTAAATGCTTTCTGGCAACTGTAGCCTTGCCGATTTTGTTTGGATTTATTCCGCGAAGATGTGTTATTGATTCAGGCGCATGAAGAAAAATACTCCCATTAATATTCTTATAAAGTTCTTCTTCACCCGGAGCTGTAAAAATAAGTTGTTTGCTGTCTGCAATATCGAAAAAGTTTCTTTCCATAACCGGTGTTGTGCCCATTCTTAAAACCGGATTAATTCCAATTTTAAGCAGTTTTTCATTTAAGATTTCTGCAAGCCTTAATGCAGGCACATTATATCTGATTAAAACAATGTCTCCTTTTTTATATTTGCCCGACCTGGCAGTTTTAAGTCCCCATATAAGCACATCTGCATAGTTTAATAATTGTTTTTCCGTTAACATTAATTATCCTTTCGCATGTTCGCATACCAAGTTGCATTTAAAGAGATAGCAAGGCGGCAAGGAGGTTTTCCCGCAGGCGTATATGTAATACGCCGAGGACAGAACCTTTGATGCCAACGCAGCTAGAATTTAAATGCGACCTGGTATTAATCTTTAAGAAAAAGCTGATGGTATTCAGGTTCGCTTAAATGATTTTTCATGGTTTTTGTTATCATAAAAAAAATCTCTGAAAGTTCTTCATCAGAAAGCCTGCCGATCAATTTCTCCATTAGTTTATCATCAGAGAATTTTTGAAGATAATACCGAACTGTGTATTCATCAGTTTCTCTATCCATGCCAAAACCCACAAGGCCGGTGTATGTTTCAACAAAATTGTGTGAATGTGTTCCCATATTTTTATTCCTTGAAATTAAAGTTAAATACCATCAGTTATAGCCGATCCTTTGAGGATTCAAGGATTCGAGGCTTCAAGGGGTCAAGGGAAAACCTTTTCATTATTATTCTCGAACCCTGGAATCCTCGAATCCTTGGACCCTTATGGTACAAAAAATCTAACCGATGCCTTCCCCTACAGGTGAGTAACTTTCTCACAATATTTACAAGGGGAATAATATGATTATTAATATTTGCAACGGATTTTATATGAATAAAACAACTAACGGTCAATACAAGAATTATTAATCCTCTATGCCTTTGTTCTTTTTACGCTTCACTGTACTTTTTGACGTAATAATTCTTTTTAGCTTTTCTTTTTTGTATATATCTTTTTCTATAAAAATATTTTTTTTATTAAAAGGATTAACTTCAGTAAAATACATTAAAGTTGAATAAGTTGACGGAGTCGGAGTGAAAATCTGAACCTGTTCGGTGTTGATCTTTAACTTGTTTGATATAAACGACTTCATCTTTTTTATATTTTCTTTGTTGCAGCCGGGGTGAGATACCATGAAATAGTAAGTAATATACTGCTCTTTTCCTGCTTTTGTTGTATGTTTGTAAAATTTGTCAACAAATTCAAGAAGTGATTTTGTTCCCGGCTTTCCCATCAGATTAAGAATCATTTCTTCAGTATGTTCCGGTGCAATTTTAAGCTGGCCTGATATGTGATGCAGTATAATTTCTTTTAAATACTTTTCGCCATTAATTTTGTCATCAAGCAAAAGATCATATCTTATACCTGATGAAATAAATATTTTTTTGATCCCATTTAATTTTCTTAAACTTTGAAGCAATTTTATTTGCTTTTCATGATCCGGCTTTAACGTGGAACAAATGTTTGGATACATGCATCGTTTGTTTAAACATCTTCCTTTGGAAAGCTTTTTTTCGCATTCAAATCCGTACATATTTGCCGTAGGGCCTCCGACATCAAGAATATATCCCTTAAAATCAGGATGCGCCGCAATTTGTTTTGCTTCCCTGATAATTGATTTTTCACTTCTCCAGCTTACCGTTGTTCCTTCATGAACTGTAATTGCGCAGAAATTACACTCACCGTAACATCCCCTGTGAGTTGGAATTGAAAATTTGATTGTATCAAGTGCTCTTACCGGCCCGTTCTTTTTATAATACGGATGTAAGTCTCTTTCAAAATCCATATCATAAATAGCGTCAAGTTCTTCTGATAAAATACTTGGTGCTGGTGGATTATGAACAAGATATCTTGTATCATGCTTTAGATACATGCCCTTTGCTTTTAATGGATCGTTGTTTATGTAAAAAACATTAAACATATCAATAAATGCATTTTTGTCGGCAAGTAAATCATTAAATGAACAAAGCTTGATATAATCTTCGCGGGGCTTGCCCGATATATAGCAGATACCGGGGATATCTTTAGTATCTTTGCCGTCCCTTAGCCTTTCTGCCAGCTCAATCGTAGTCTTTTCGCCCATTCCGTAGACAATATAATCGGCTTTCGCATCAAATATTATGGATTTTCTTAAACGGTTTGACCAGAAATCATAATGTGGTATCCGTCTCAGACTTGCTTCTATTCCTCCCAGAACAAGAGGTTTTGTATTTTTGAAATATTTTCTTACAAGGTTTGAATAGACAATAACAGCGCGATCCGGCCGACGTGTATTTTGCCCTCCGGCAGTATAATCATCTTTTTTTCTTCTCTTTTTTGAGGCGGTATAATTTGCAACCATGGAATCTATGCATCCGCCTGATATACCCCAGAAAAGCTCCGGTTCGCCCAGGCGGCTGATATCATTTGCAGAATTGATATCAGGCTGAGCAATGATTCCAACCCGGAATCCTTTTTTAATCAGCATTTTCCCTATTATAGATACTCCTACAAAGGGGCTGTCTATATAGCTGTCTCCTGTAATAAGGATAACATCCAGGGAGTTCCAGCCCAGTTTTTTAACTTCTTCTTTAGTTGTTGGAATAAACATTTAAATTAATTTTATTGGCCTTTAGAATTTATAATATATATTAGAGTTATATAAGTCCATATGTTCTGATGCTTGCTTTTTATTTACATGTGATTATAATCGATAATATGAAAACAAAAAATGAAAAAATTCCAAAATTTGAAGAAATCGAAAAAGAGATCGGCAGTTTCCTTTCAAAAAAGTTTGGCGGAACAGTACGGATTGCCTCTGCCGCACCTATGACTGAAGAGGATGATACCGAAAATATTGGTTGTTCAAATAATAATGATAAAAAATTAAATTTTGATTTAAAACCGGAAGGCCTTATATCTTATCTCGATCAGTATATAATCAAGCAGGATGATGCAAAGGCTATCCTTGCCACAAAAATATGCACACATTACAACAGGATCAAAACTTTCAGTTCATATCCTGATCTTGCGGATGACATGTTTTGCGGTATTAAAAATAATGTTCTGATGCTTGGCCCTACAGGTGTCGGCAAGACCTACATGATTAAATTAATAGCAAAAAAGATAGGAGTTCCTTTTGTAAAGGGTGATGCCACGAAATTCAGTGAAACCGGGTATGTAGGCGGAGATGTGGAAGACCTTGTAAGAGATCTTGTAAGGGAAGCCGATGATAATATTGAACTTGCCCAGTACGGAATTATATATATAGATGAAATAGATAAAATCGCATCAAGCCATAATTTAATCGGAGCTGATGTTTCACGAACCGGGGTTCAGCGAGCATTATTAAAACCGCTTGAAGAAACGGAAGTGGATCTGAAGGTGCCCCATGACCCGATTTCCATGATGCTGGAAATTGAACGATTCCGCAAAACAGGCAAAAAAAACAGGCGGATCGTAAATACCAAGAACATTCTTTTTATAGTAAGCGGAGCTTTTGCCGAACTTGAAAAAATTATTCAAAAACGTGTTGCCAACAATAGTATAGGTTTTGGCGGAAGTACTCCAAAAGCAAAAAATTATGCCGATGTGTTAACGCACGTAAAGTCTGAAGATCTTATTGAATTTGGTTTTGAATCCGAATTTGTCGGCCGCCTGCCTGTAAGGGCCGTGCTAGAAGATTTAAATGAAAACGATCTTTTTGAAATATTAAACAATCCGAACAATCCTGTTATTCTTGGGAAAAAACTCGATTTTGCCGCATATGGAATTGATATTAAATTTGAAGAAAAAGCTCTGCAAATTATTGCACAACGTGCTTTCAACGAAAATATCGGAGCAAGAGGACTGGTAAGCGCTATAGAAGGAGCGCTTATTGTTTTCGAGAGATATCTTCCCTCAACAACAATCGAAAAATTTCCTGTTACCGCAGCAGCAGTTGAAGATCCTAAAGCCTTTCTTGAAAGCATGATATCGGCACATAACGAAAAGCAGTATAAACTATACACAAATGATTTTGAAAGACTTGTAGAGCATGAAAAAGAACTGATAAGAAATTATCTTGTTTCAAATGAAAATTCTCTTTCACAAAGATATAATCTTACGCTGACGCAATCACGCATAAATCTTATATCCGATTATTATTCCGGACATATTATGGATGTTGGCGTTATTATCCGGAAGATAAAAGCTTTGAGTGATGAAATAAAAAATTTCGAATTAAAATTTTTCAAAAATCATGATACAAATATCGTAATTGAAGACGATGCAATTGATTTTGCCTTGGAACAGGTTGTTAAATCTTCCGTTAATCCCGAGGATTTTTATAACCGGATGAGCATGAAACTTGAGTACGGTTTAAAGCTGATCAGAGAAAAAACAGGGAAAAACCGTTTCTTTATAACACGCCAAGCCCTTATTGACCCTGATGCATACATCAGCGATATTTTAACAAATGGCCTGGGTGGAATCGAAAAACAGCAGAAAGGGTCTTAACTCATCAAATGATCGGAATATCCAAATTATATTGCGGCACAGTAGAGCCCTCAGATACTCTTCGCTACAACCGCTCTTCTTCACAGCTTCCATCCCATCTTTTACAGTTTTCATCGGATAAGAAGCCTGTTGTAGTCTGGAATGTTACAAGACAGTGTAATTTAAAATGCATACATTGCTATGCGCACGCTAAAAGTTCCCCTGTTGATGATGAACTTTCTACCGCAGACGGGATAAAACTTATTGATGATCTTTCTCAATTCGGAACTCCGGTAATACTTTTTTCCGGTGGTGAGCCTATGATGCGAAAAGATCTTCCCGAACTTGCCGGTTATGCCGTTAAAAAGGGAATGAGAGCAGTAATATCAACAAACGGAACGCTTATATCCGAACAAACCGCAAAGATATTAAAAGAAGTCGGCCTTTCGTATGTTGGAATAAGTCTTGATGGTATGGAAGAAATAAATGATCGCTTCAGAGGAGTAAAAGGCGCTTTCAAACAGGCTATGGAAGGCATTATAAACTGCATGAATGCCGATATCAAAGTAGGATTGCGATTTACTATCAACAAATACAATTTCAATGAAATACCGAAAATATTCAACGTGCTTGAAGATATGGAAATCCCACGCGTATGCTTTTATCATCTTGTTTATGCAGGCCGGGGTTCAAAACTAGTAGAAGAAGATCTTACCCATGCTCAGACAAGAGAGGCGGTTGACACAATAATTGATTTAACCAAAAAGCTTCATGACAAAGGAAAACCTAAAGAAGTGCTTACGGTTGATAATCATTCTGACGGCCCCTATATCTATCTAAGGCTTTTAAAAGAAAATTCTGAAAGAGCAGCGGAGGTGCTTGAGCTTCTTGAAATGAATGAAGGCAATAACTCAGGAAGAGGCATAGGATGTATAAGCTGGAATGGCGAAGTCCATGCAGATCAGTTCTGGCGCCACCACAGCTTTGGAAATATAAAGGAAAGGCCCTTTTCCGAGATATGGACGGATTTATCCGATCCTTTATTGAAACAACTTAAAGAAAAGAAAAAGCATGTAAAAGGGCGATGTGCCAAGTGCAGGTGGCTTGATATTTGTGCCGGAAATTTCAGGGTTCGTGCCGAAGCAATAACCGGTGATGTCTGGGCGCCTGACCCGGCATGTTATCTTACCGATCAGGAAATATCCTGAATAAAAGGAGTATATTCATATGCTGTTTCCGGATTACAGGCCGAGACGCTTAAGACAAAAAGAGGCTTTCCGTAAATTAATAAGAGAAACCGAGCTTAGTGTAAACGACTTTATTCTTCCTCTGTTTGCCATAGGCGGAAAAGGAGTCAAAAATCCCATAGCCTCAATGCCGGGACATTATCATCTTTCAAGCGAAAATCTTGTGCAAACATGTAAAGAAGCTTATGACCTTGGTATTCCCGCAATAATGCTTTTCGGGATACCGGATAAAAAAGACCTTCTTGGAACTACTGCATACTCAAAGGACGGGGTTGTACAAAAGGCAGTAAAAGCCATAAAAAACAAACTTCCCGAACTTGGAGTAATAACCGATGTATGCCTTTGCCAGTATACCGATCATGGCCATTGTGGAATTGTAAACGGAAATACGGTAGATAATGACGCAACCCTTGAGCTTCTTGCCAAAACCGCATTATCGCATGCAAAAGCAGGCGCAGATATGGTAGCACCATCAGATATGATGGACGGGCGCGTAGCTGAAATCCGCAATACTCTTGATGAAAACAGTTACAGCCATATCCCGATAATGTCGTATTCTGCAAAATACTGCTCGGCATATTACGGCCCGTTCAGAAGTGCTGCGAATTCAGCCCCGAAATTCGGAGACCGCAGAACATACCAGATGGATCCTGCAAACGGACTTGAAGCTATCCGCGAGGTTACAATGGATATAGAAGAGGGTGCCGATATAATTATGATAAAACCGGCTTTGGCTTATCTTGATATTATTTACCGGGTACGCCAAGAAATAGATCTTCCGGTAGCTGCATATAACGTGAGCGGCGAATTTTCGATGATAAAAGCAGCAGAGAAAATGGGATGGATCGACGGAAAAAAAGTCATGATGGAAACTTTAACCTCCATCAAAAGAGCAGGCGCCGACATGATACTCACTTATTTTGCTATTGAAGCAGCGAATGAACTGAGATTATGAATGACAAACCGAATCACCACAAACCTTCCGGAGGAAAAAGCAATGCATCTTCCTTGCGTCTTGTTGCCTGGGAAATTACAAGAAATTGCAATCTTGCCTGCATTCATTGCCGTGCGTCCGCATTAAACACTTCCTATAAAGGTGAGCTTGACACCGAAGCATCCTTTAAACTTGTTGATCAAATAGCAGCCACAGGAGAGCCTATAGTTATTCTTACAGGAGGAGAGCCTTTGTTACGGCCTGATATTTTCGATATAGCAGGCTATGGAACAAAAAAGGGCTTAAGAATGGTGATGGCTCCAAATGGTACGCTTATAACCGGACCCATAGCTAAAAAAATGGTAGATTCCGGAATAAAAAGAATAAGCATAAGTCTGGATGGGCCGAACAAAGAGAGCCATGACAGTTTCAGAGGTGTAGAAGGTGCTTATGATGGAGCTATGCGCGGTATCGATTTTGCCAAAGAGGCAGGGCTTGAATTTCAGATTAATACTACAATTACCAAACTGAACATACAATATATACAGCAAATCCAGGAGCTGGCCGTTAATCTTGGTGCAGTGGCGCATCATATATTTCTGCTTGTTCCAACAGGCAGAGGAAAATATATTATCAAACATGAAATTTCAGCCGATGATTATGAAGAAACATTAAACTGGTTTTATGATCAGCGGAATAAAACGCCCTTACAGCTAAAAGCAACCTGTGCTCCCCATTATTATCGTATACTACGGCAAAGGGCGAAACAAGACGGTGAATTGGTAAATTTTGAATCATTCGGCCTTGATGCGGTTACAAGAGGATGTCTTGGAGGAACCGGCTTTTGTTTTATTTCACATGTAGGTGTTGTTCAGCCATGCGGATTTTTAAATATTGATTGTGGTGATGTAACAAAAGATTCCTTTGAAAAAATATGGAATTTTTCTGAAACCTTTCTTTCTTTGAGAAATTTTGATAAACTTAAAGGTAAATGCGGTATCTGTGAATACAAAAGAGTTTGCGGAGGCTGTAGGGCCAGAGCCTATGAGGCCACAGGGGATTTTATGGCGCAAGAACCCCTTTGCAGCTATGAGCCGAAAAATTAAGTTCATCAACTATAGCAAATGTCATAAATTCAAAACATTATTTTGACAAACGCTATATAACCCAAAATTAAAAAGGTGAATGATATGAAAATCAAAGCTCTTATGATACCCGATCCTATTACTATTAGTGAAAAATCATCAATTACAGAAGCAATCGAGTTGATGAAGATTAATTCCATCCGTCACCTGCCCGTTGTTGGCAAAAATAAAGCTCTAAAAGGCTTTATTACACTTTCTGTTTTAAAGCAGGGACTTGTGCAATCCATGATCGGAGAATTATCTCTTGCCGATTTGATTATTAAAGATCCAATAACCGTAAGTCCTGATGAAGATATAGAAATAGCTGCTCAGAAAATATACAAGAATAAAATAGGAGGAATGCCGGTTGTTGTAAGAAACAAGATTGTCGGCATAATTACGGTTACAGATATTTTAGGAGCTTTCATAAATATGATGGGTATGCTAACGGCAAGTTCCCGTATAGATGTAGTTGTTGGCGATGCTCAGGACTCCTTCAAGAAAGCCCTTCAAATCATACATGAAATGGATGGTGATATTATAAGTATAGGGATGACTGCAAACCGGAAAGGTCCAAAAAGAACATACTATTTTCGTCTTTCTTCCTGTAAAACAGATATTATCAAAAATGCTTTAGAAAAAGAAGGATTCAAGGTTGAAAGCGCAATTGACTGATTTTTTTGGGTTATTCTATAGCAACTGATCATAAATCAAATCTCTAAATGAGTTAAAATATTTTAAAAGCATGACCGCTTATCAAGTCTGAAAAAGCTTCAATCTGATCTTTTGCAAATGACTTCTTTAGTATTTACTCCCAATAAACTTTAAATTATATTGTTGATGGCACAGCAATATCAGTCCCAGCCACATCAGCTGCTTCCACCAGTTTCAGGCCAAATTGTTTAGCTCGGTTTTTCATGTTTTTTATTATTCTCTGTTTATATTGCATCT
>JAHITX010000017.1 GCA_018817425.1 Pseudomonadota bacterium | reverse complement strand
TCCTTTGCGGGTATTAAACACCAATGGAAAACCGGTCTTCTTTTCAGAACACATCGCTTTCTCTTGGTGTATCATATCTCTCCCTTCCACGCTTCAGTTTATCCCTTTGGTTAATTTGCGAAGCAATCTACGAGCTCCTTTTTATCATAATGAGATAAAATTCTTAATATGTGTGGTGGTGCGCCCTTTAGTTATTCAGATTCTTTTATTCAAGCCATAATATGCATATTTTTTTTAAATGTTGGTTAAGATATTTTTTTCTTATCACGGTTTCTCAAAATTTTTCATAAGAAGAATGCTTCATAATAACCTCGGGGCAGTATATGGGAATTGATATATTGATATTAGTTATTTAACTTTTTTGAGTTACTTCTTTTTTACTACTTTTCCGGATCGCTGAGAAGATGACCAAAGCGCTTACGATATTGTGGAAATTGTTGCATGATTGCAACAGAATCAAAACCGAAATCCTCTGTATTGTAATGGTGGCTGCCATGTTTTGATTTTGGATTCTCGGCAATATATTGTTCTATACGGCGTATATGTTCGGCACTGAAGGGTAAATCAAAATGCTGATGAATGCGGCGAACCTGGCCAACCGGGTCGAGCACCGTGTCACGATAAGCAATGTCAAGCACTCGTGCATCGAGTTTTGGATCGCGCGCACGTGCTGCCGTACTACGCTCAAGACATGATCCGAACAAATGCGCTGCCAGTTTGCCAATCTCCTTCCGCTTTGCTCGCGGATCATTCATATTAAATATAGTCCAGATAAAATTCGAACCAGAGGGAATTGTCCGTACCGGATCACGATGTGTTTGAACGAAACACGCGTCAGGATACGTTGCGGCCAGCTGATCGAGATTAAGCTGATGCATCGGCTCTTTCAGTGTCCACCGGCCACGTGGACCTTTCCACTGCAATTGCTGCAACACTCGCTTATGCGTGCGATAGAGACCATCAATCGGTGTATCGGCCAGCCAGTTTACGAAACGAGGTACACCATAAAATGAGAATAATCGTGCGCTGGCAAAATGCAGAGCCATTAAATAGAGACAATCCGCCGGCATAGTGGCACCAAAGGGATGTATTTTTTTTAATTCCGGCAAGGCCGCAAACATGCCTTCGAGTTGTGCTTGCATTTGAGCAATTCTGGGATCCGTGTCAAATGTAGCAGCCTCAGGCGCAGGCCATGGCCTTGCGGTTTCCCATACAAGAGGTGCGCGGGCAGCCGGGTCGAGAGCCATAAGATTATGCAGAATCGTTGTACCGGTTCGGGATAATCCGATAAGAATAATCGGGCGTTTGATTTTGATTGCAAGTATTTCAGGATGCAGGCGCGCATCATCCACAAGCCTGAGTCTGGTAATCAATAGATCAATCATATGCTCTGTAAAGCGTTCAACCAATTTAGGCAAAGGATCGGTCTCGCACAGGGCCTCGACAAGAACCGTTAGGCCTATACGAAATGTTAGGTCAGACCCCCAATCTGAAAGACCGGAGCGATGTTCTGCTTCATGCATAAGTGTAGTAACGCTAAGTTCCATGGATTTCGTCTCCTCTACCCGGATAGTTCACACATGCCGTAGCCGACCTCATTGTCCCATTCAAAGACAGAACATGACTGGCTCATCAAGACTTCGCAATCAACAACAAGTCCATGAAAGTCTAATGAAATGCTCTTAGTCTTTCCGCCAGGCTTGCCTTCGTTCCAGGTTCCAACAGGAATCCATGTTGTCTTAACATTTTTGCCCTTAATGTGTGCTGTTCCAAGAGCGCTTTTCAATATAACCGTATATGGCGGTAATTTCGGAACACGATCAAGCACCGGCACCTGAAGTACTTTTGCTCGATGGACCTGTTGATTCTCAAAAATATATGCTTCACTAAAATAAGGGATATTGCACTCCTTATTGAGAACTTTCAGACCGAATCCTCTGCCACCCGGAAAAAACCCGCAGACCCAGGCATGGCTTTTCATGCCGGTCATGTCGCGTAGCCCCCGTACATGTGCCCGCAACCCCACACCCTCAAAGTTCCACGACTCGGTCGCAACCTTAATCTGACCGACTGCTTTGACCAATTGTTCGTATTTTCCGAGAAAGTCGCTCTGTGTCTCCACTGCCGCAGATTGATTACCAGGCCCTGTGCTCAAAGGGATAATCCATGGCTCACCTTGTGTTGTTGCCCGGATGTCGACATCGACATGGGTTGTGGGCCCTTCGCAAACAAGGCCGCGCGCCTGCTGTTCTTCGGTTGTAACCAGTGCCTTGCCGGTCCAGCGATATCTCCAGGATCTAAAAGGTTTTTCGCAATGCAAGCGGAGATTTGTTCCGCCTGGCGCGTTGCCATTCGTGAATGTACCTTCGGATTGTGTTATCAAAATTCGTCCATCGGGTAGAAACAAGCTGGCTCGTTCACAAGCCCTGCCCGCCGTAATACCATGGAGATGAAGGTTCATTCCAATATCTTTCGGACCGTCATAAAACCAATTATTAAATGTCTCAACCAGGTTGGGTATGTGCGATGCCGTCGTCAGCGCATAATCGAATTCTTGACGGAGACCACCGGTAAAATTGTCCATAAGATTTCTCTCCAGACCTTGCAAGCAAGGTGTTCCCACGAGCCAATATGTCGGGTATTTTCCTTTCTGTTTTTGGAGTAAAACCAAGGTCCCCACACAATCCGTGCCTTTCATTATCTCCATCAAACACAAAAGTGCGGCACCCTAAGCTGAATAACCTTTTTTCAACCTCATGAGCGATTGTTGATTTTCCTGATCCCGAAAGCCCCGTAAACCAAGTCACAACGCTTTGATGACCATTTGACTTTTCCAGATCTATACGGGTAATTAATGAGTATGAGTCGTAACAAACTGTATTTTCAATTCAATATTGATGCATTCATAATCACCAAATATTTTTTACTTACATTCTACACATTAGCTGCTTGTTGCAATATAAATTCAAATTCATGGTTTAGCACATCCTGCTTCTTAAGTATTTTATAAGATATAAAATTTTAAAGGTTTTAAACAAATCTACCTGTTAACTGCCGTTTCTTATAAAATAATACCTATGATAAATCAAATAATTATTAATGAATGCTCTTGAAGGATTATGCATAATGTGTTTATTATCATATTATTGGATATACTTCTTTCGGATAAGGTATAAAGCATATGATCGGATGGTGCGGCAAAATACTTAAAATAGATCTTGGGACAAAAAGATTTAAAACCATTACTCCCGATCCTGATATTCTGACAAAGTTTATCGGCGGAAGAGGTCTTGCCGGATATTTTCTTAAAGAGCACATCACTCTTAACTGGAATAATCCTGATATGCCTGTTCTTCTTTTTACCGGCCCTCTTGCAAATACTACATCTCCCTTTTCAGGATTTATAAATGTTATGTCCCGATCTCCGCTTACAGGAACTGTCGGCGATGCATCCGTTGGAGGAGATTTCGGATCCCAGCTTAAAAAAGCAGGATTTGACGGAATCTTAATTACCGGCAAATCCGATACGCTTTGTGGCTTAGAAATCCATAACAGTAAAATAAATATAACTTCGGCTTCTCACCTTGCCGGAATAAATACTGACAAAACTACATCTTTATTGCAAGATAAAGGCTCAAGCGCTGTAATCGGACCTGCCGCAGAAAACGGTGTTTTATTTTCAAATATAATTTTTGACGGCAATATTGCCGGATGCAGAAACGGGCTTGGGCTTTGTTTTGCGGCAAAAAATCTGAAATACATTACTGTTAAAGGTACAAAGAAAACAAAGATATCCGATAGTAAAGAACTTGAAAAATCAAAAGAAGATATTTTAAGATTGGTTTCTGCTTCTCCAGTGCTTTCAGGTAATTTCGGGATTTCAAAATTCGGAACGGCAGCTCTTTTTGATCTTATAAATGACAGGCGTATGTTGCCTGCCGATAATTTCAGGCATACTTATTTTAAAGACGCGCATTTGCTTAATGCGCCTTTATTAAAACAATTATACTCCCCAAAAGACAAGGGCTGTGCGGAATGCAATATAATGTGCAAAAAAATTATGCCAAACGGTACAGGCATACCGGAGTTTGAAACTCTTTCCCATTTTTCTGCATTAATCGGTAATACCGATATTGAAACAGTGATTTCTGCAAACAAATTCTGCTGTGAAAGCGGAATGGATACAATTTCAGCAGCATCAACTCTTGCTTGCTTTTCGGAAATTAACGAGAAAAAACTAAGCCCTTCCGAAATATTAAAACTTCTTTCCGATATAGCCGGCAAAAAAGGAGAAGGCGAATTTCTTGGTCTGGGCGCTGCAAGATATGCAAAGATGAGGGGTTGTCCTGATACCGCAATGGCAGTAAAAAACCAGGAGCTTTCTTCCTATGACCCGCGCGGAGCTTATGGAATGGCTTTGGCCTATGCTGTTTCTACAAGGGGAGGATGCCATTTGAGCGCATACCCGATAAGCTATGAAATTTTAAGAAAACCCGTAGCAATAGACAGGTTCAGCTTTGAAGGAAAGGCAAGGATAATAAAAAACAGTGAAGATATAAATGCCGTAATCGATTCACTTGCAGTATGCAGATTCGTATTTTTTTCAGCTTCCATGGAAGAATACGCCGGTGTTTTTCATGCGGTAACAGGAATAAACTTAACAGCCAATGAATTAATAAAGGCAGGAGAACGTATTTGCTACAATGAGCGAATGACAAATGCTGCAAACGGTTTTTCGGCAAAAGACGATGATCTGCCTTCCCGTTTTTTTAATTCTTATGGCTATAAAGGATCTGATATCAATATAAGCCCGATTGACCGTAAAAGTTTTTTAAAAGCAAGAACAAATTATTACAAGGCCCGGGGTCTTGATAAGAAAGGATTACCCATTGCCGAAACGGCAAAAGAACTTGGGCTTTAAAATATGAAACAAGTACTATCAAAATATGAAAAAAAACTTGAAAAAAGCGGGCTTGTAGAAAAAAACACCGCTCTTCTCGGAATGCTGGATGCAGATATCAAATGGAATAAAAAAGATAAGGCAACCGGGATTCTTGAGAAAATATTTTATAGTTTAAATATTAACTCGCTCATATTTTCAAAGCCCAAAGAACCCTATTTTTCCATCATAAATTGTCTTGCAAAAAACTCAGATGGGACAATACAGCCAACTGATTGCGAAACCAAAACTTTTTTTCATGATCTTCCCGTATCTTTTACATTCAATATCGATGAAATAATATCAAAGCTTAAAAACAGAAAATGCGTTATTATCCCTGATTACGGCATTATTACTACAGGCACAGTAAGCATTGAGCAGGCATTTATAACATATTCGTCTGTTTGCTTTTCATGTTTTGTTAAGTTTTTCTCGGATTTTCTTTATGCGGTAAAATCAAACAAAGCCGATAAAAACTTTAAAAGGATTTTCGAAAATATAATAAAATTTGTCAGCCCACCGGAAATTTCCGCTCCCGGTTTGAAGCAGGCTCCGTTTAATTCGGACGCACAAGTACTTGATGCTTTGGTCGAAGCAGGGAAACTTATGGTTGATCTTAAGCTTGTTGATTCTTTTTTCGGCAATATTTCTTATTGCTATAATGACACTTTGTTTATAAGCCAGACGGGAAGTTCTCTTGATGAGCTTAACGGATGTATAGATTTATGCCCCTTAGACGGCTCAACATGTTCCGGCATAACCGCTTCGAGCGAATTTCCCGCTCATCTTGAAATAATCAAAAAAACCGGACACAGGGCAATTTTGCATGGGCATCCCAAGTTTGCTGTAATTCTTTCTATGGATTGCGATATATTAAATTGCTCCAATAAAGATTTGTGCCATATCAAATGCCCATATGAAAGACAAATAAACACGATTCCGGTTGTCTCAGGTGAAGTGGGTTCAGGCACATGCGGGCTTTGCAATACGGTTCCTGAAGCATTAATAGATAAGCCGGGAGTAATTGTTTACGGCCATGGTATTTTCACAAGCGGTGTTAAGGACTTTAATGAACCATTTATGAATTTGCTTAAAATAGAAAACAACTGCTACAAAGAATACTTCAACAGAATATAATATCAAGTTGCATTCAAAAAGATAGTAAGGCGGAGCTTCAATACTATTTGATATTAAACTCTGCCGCCACTCCATCTCAACTTCGTTTTCAAAACATCAAAATAATCCAGGCCCGGAACTGTTATCATTCTGATAGGTTTTTTGCCTTTTTGTACTACCAGAACATCTTTTTTGCTTATCTTTATACCCTGCTGGCCGTCAAATGTAAGCATAATATTGGAAAGCGGTTTTTCCAAATTGATTTTAATAATTGATGTATCGGGAATAATCAGCGGACGGTTAGTTAGTGTAAAAGGACAAATGGGTGTCATTATTATCGCCGGAACTGAAGGATGCACAACCGGCCCGCCTGCTGCAAGGGAATAAGCCGTCGATCCTGTAGTAGTTGCGACAATAAGCCCATCAGCCCTGTATGTAGTAAGATAATGGTCGTTTATATATGTCTGAATATGCGCAAGTCTTGCAAGGGCTCCCTTGTTGATTACAATATCATTTAAAACCGTTTCACTGGCAATTTCCTTATCGTTTCGAAATACTTTTACAAGAAGACGCATTCTGGAACTGGTGGAAAACCTGTTAGTAAGAATAGCTTCAACAGCATCATAGAGGTGGGCCTCTGATGTTTCGGCAAGAAATCCGACATCCCCGAATTTCACCCCAAGAACAGGAATATCCTGATCTCCTATCCAGCGTACAGCGGTAAGAAAAGTACCATCACCTCCAAGCACCAACACAAAAAAAAGGCCTGAAGGAGCTTTTTCCTTTGTCTTATCGGAATAAACGGGACTTGGAGGAAGATATTCTTTTCTGACAACTTTTATCTTTTTTTCGATCAGCCATTTTTCAAGCTCATCGGCTTTTTCTTCAGCTTTGAGATCTTTTTTTACAACCAGGCCTATCTTTATATTTTTTGCAAAATGTTTACTCAAAGCTTAACTACTCCCTGTAAATTCTATCCAAATACCTGCTCGTATACATCAAAAACATTAACTACAGCAAGACATATCGTTTTAAAACTGAGGACTGGAATTTGGTCATCAAAGCGACCGTATTTCCTGCCTCATAAAGATTGTATACGAAACGGCAAAAGTTATAATTGTAAGCGCTAAAAGTGTTACAATATATGGCACAACGATCAACAAGCTTTGTATTAACGGCAATGGGCCGGAAAACCGCGAAATAGAGATCCTTTCCATAGGACGCAACTCAATAAATGCCTGAGTGGTTTTTCGTGTGGGATCTATAATTGTGGCAGTGGCGTCAGTATAAAGATACATCGGCGATATCAGAGAAAATTGTTTTATCTTATTTGAACGCTCAAAATCAGCCCTATTTATCCCATTTGGACGCGAGTAATCAGCTTCATGGGCTGCAACCGTTTTTTCCGGCATTATAGCATCAACAATAACGCTTACTCCTATGCTCACAAAAAAAGAAAAGAATATCCACATAGCCAATGCCGCCAATGCCGAAGTTGCTGTACTGCGAAATAAAATGGAAAATAAAATGGAAATCCCCAACCAGAAAGAAATATATATAATACTGATTAAAAGATAAATTAAAATTCTCCAAATCTCTTCGATACCGGGCACTATTCCCAGGCTAAACAGCCCAAGCCCTATTATAACAAGCACAATTGAAACCATCATAATGGAAATAACTGATACCCCGGCAAGAAATTTGGAATTTATAACTGTATCCCTGTAAACAGGTTGTGAAAGAATTTTACTCAAAGTGCCTTCATTTCTTTCCCGGTTAATTGTATCAAATCCCAAAAGCAGCCCCATCAAAGGGCCAAAAAAAGCGGTAAACTGTACTACAGAAAAAAACCCTCCTGAAGATGTAAAAAGCATCAGAAAAACAAATTGCGGTTTTGTAACACCTTCAAGCTCCTTTCTGATATTAATACCTGTCATATAAACAGTAATAAGACTTACCATTGCAATCAAAGCAAATATGATGGTGAAACGATAACTGCTTATATGATCCGATAATTCTTTTTTTATTATAGCTTTAAGGCCTTGCACTCTTATGCCTCCTTAAAATATCTCATATAAATTTCTTCCAGTGAATAAGCTTGATTGTCCACGCCCAGTTTTTCTTTTGCCAACTGTTCCATCGGCCCCTGAGCAACCATCTTTCCCTTGATCATTATTCCGACCCGGTGGCACATTTTTTGTACCTGATCCAGCATATGGCTGGATAGTAAAACAGTCATATGCCTTTCGCTGCACAGAGTTTGAATCAGTTCTATCAGGCGATTTGCACCATCCGGATCAAGCCCTATTGTTGGCTCATCCAAAAAGGCAATTTTGGCATCCTTTAATAACAGTTCCGCAATACCTAAACGTTGCCGCATACCTCTGGAATAAGCTGAAATCTTTTTTGATGCCTCGGCGCTAAGTCCGACAGTTTCTAATGAACTATCTATCAGGGCATCGGCATCACTTCCGTAAAGGCCGTTTAATTCAGCTATAAACCCAAGCATTTGCCTTGCATTTAAATCCGAATAAAACCCCATATTTTCCTGAAGATATGCAATTTTTGATTTTATTTTAACCGCATCCCTTACAGGGTTTAGCCCCATAACTTCGGCAAATCCGCTTGTAGGCTCCGTTAACCCTATCAACATAAGAAGCGTAGTTGTTTTTCCGGCGCCGTTTGGCCCCAGAAAACCAAAAATCTCGCCATCATTGATTGAAAGCGTAAGATTATCAACTGCTTTACGCCCATTATATATTTTTGTTAAGTCACGGGTCACTATGATAGGCCTTGTCTCCATATCAACGTCTCCCAAAACGGCGGAACAAACCAAAAAGCCCGGCTATAACCAATACTATAATCCCTATTCCGATCCAACCCCATGCAGTCGAAACTTTTACGGTTGTGCGAAACTCCAGATTTTTTTTGACTTTTTCTCCCACAACATCAACACTTACCGAATAATCGCCAACCAGGGCATCTTCATACGGAGTAATAGTCATTTCGACTTGTTTCATGTCACCCGGTTCTATCATATCTATTTTTTCCGGTTTGAATTCCACCTTCCAGTTTTCCGGTTTAAAAGTCATAAATTTGATATCCCTGTTTTCCGCAGATCCAGTATTTTTGATATAAAAAGAAATGTTAGACGGTTTTCCCTGTTTTGCATCAAGAGACAATAAACCTCCTGCCGTTCTTACATCCAGGCTGTATGTACCAGTTAAGATTACTGTAAGGGGGGTCTCAAGTCTTGAATTTGGAGTTTTGATTATAACATTAATCGGGTATCTGCCTGCCTTGGCGTTTGGAGAAGGCCGTACTTCCACATTTAATGTTCTTCTTTCATTAACTTTTATCCGAAGACTAGATATATAATTATCTTCATAAGACGGCTTAAAATTAATATTCCAGCCTTCCGGCCCCTCTGCGGACAGATCAAGGATCGTATCATCTACAATAGTACTGTCGATGTCTATGGCAAACTTAAAAGTTGAATCCGGTGTGCCCTTAACTTCCGGATATGATGAAGTCAGTTTTATGCCTCTGGATTTATCTATTTCAGATTTTTCCGTTAACACTTCGATTTCAATTATTTCAGAAAGTTTAAATTTACCGTCCTGGGTTTGCGCTTTTATGGGAAATTCATATTTACCAGGTTTAATATCCCTGTCTGCTTCGGCTTCAAAAATAACAGACTTCTCATTACCTGAAGGGATGTGAACACCTGTAATATAAAAACTAAAAGTTGTTAAAGAGACTTTCCATTTTTTATATTTATTTATTAATTGAACATCCAGATTTTCATCGGATTTTCCATAATTGCGAAAGAAAACATTCATATTGATTTTTTGACCGATTCTTTCGCCTCTTGTTACCTGTATGCTGGGATATTCTACTGCCATAGAAACCAGCCTGGCCGGCCTTTGTTTTGAGCTTTTATCTTCTTTGCCAAACGCCACATCCGGTATATGAAAAGTTATCAAGGTGGAAACCATTAAAAAAATGCCGATAAGAAATGCCCTCTTAAAAACCATAATAATTATTCCTCCCTTTAATTTGCTTATTCTTAAAACCATACCTTATTTATGAAAACATTGGATTCGTTCAGACAAATAAAATGTTTGATTTTCATGTTTTGACAGATAGTTAGGATAAATTATTTCATTTGTTTTCGTCAAGCCCTATTTATTTTATCTGATAAATTCCTTCCTAACTATAAGAAATAACAAGATAATTATTTTGTTATTTTCACATTCAAAATATTTGTTGGCATATCCTATAAATTTAGCATGAATACATTAAGTATCTTGAGGATAGAGCTAAAGGTTAGCGCTTATCCCGACATTCGCGAAGAAGAATAAATCAAATTATATTTAAAAAAAACAATTGATTAAATTCAGCCAGTTATAAACTTTGCCAGTAATTGGTCAAGTTTGCATGCCACATAACCCACTTAAATTATTGAGCCTGAAAGTTT
>JAHITX010000016.1 GCA_018817425.1 Pseudomonadota bacterium | reverse complement strand
ATATGTAAAACCTAAAGATATCTGGCAGTCTTTAGGCCTGTTGTCTTTTTCAATTATTGTTTATATGCCTGTAATGCTGGTAAAAGGTTTTTTAGCGAACAAAAAAGACAAAAAGTAGAGACGCAAAATCTTGCGTCTCTATAAAGGTTTTGCGTCTCTACTGTATTTAACCGAGAAGCATGTCTTCAAGTTCTTCCAGGCGCATGATGTAGTAATCAGCAGAAAGTTTATCATTACGGTATGCAACAAAAGGAATATTTGCAGCTTTTGCTGCCGTTTCATCTACAACCGAATCTCCCACATAAAGAACCTGAGCAGGTTCAACATCAAAGTATTCAATAATTTTCAGCAAAGATTCCGGATGGGGCTTTGAGTGCACTACATCAAGGGCACATACAACAAGATCAAAATAGCTTTCAAGGTTAAATTCTGATAAAATTCCCTGCATGGTATCTGTTCTATTTGTAGCGATAGCGGTTTTATATTTTGGCTTGATTTTTTTCAGCAGGCTTATCAAATCCGGTTCAATTTTCATGCTCTTGAAAAACGGCTTGTATGACATTTCTTTTCGAAATAACTGTGCAGCTTCAAGACTTTCAGGATCTCTAAAAAGATGAGAAAGTACTTCATCCGCTGTATGCATATGAGCATAAACAAACTGATCGGGTGTCATCTGCGGTTTGCCAAAATATTTAAGAACAGTGTTATAATAATCCATATTGGCTTGCCCGGAATCAAACATAACTCCGTCACAGTCAAAAGCAACTACTTTAATGTCATTCATATTTTCCTTTATTTACCATCAATTATATTCCCAATCACAGGGATTGTAATTATGTCATTAATCGGACTGTCAGTATAAATATAAACCCAGTCGTAGTATTTTCTTTTTAATTTTGCAGTGTTTTTAACAATTACTGTATACTGGCCCTGATTATCTTTGTTATCATTTTCAAGCCTAACACTTATGTTATAGCCGTTTTTAGCTTTAACTTCTTTTATTTTAAAAGGGTATTTTTCTTCCGGCGTAATAATCACAGAAACAGATAATTCCTTATCCAGTGGTCCGCTTAAGACCGCTTTTTTAGGGCTGATATCAACAATTTTTTCAACAGATCCTCGTATTGCAAGGTTTAGCTTTGGTTTATTTCTGTCATTGGTATAAACAGCTATGTATTTCTTAACAGACTTTCCGCCATATCCTGTTGTTTTTAGACTTATTGTTATTACTCCCTCGCCTCCGGCAGGGATCTGTTTCGTATAAGAAACAGCGGTGCACCCTCAACCTGTTTGTACCTTATGAATCTCAAGAGGTGCTTCTCCGGTATTCTTTATCACAAAATCATGCACTACTTTAGTTCCTTCAGGGATTTGGTCAAATATATAACTGCTGTCAGGGATCACGGTATTTGGCTGATTTTGCCCGTTGTCACCATGCGAAAGCGAATATGACGCAACGAACAAAATAACAAAAAAGCAGGCAATAATTAATTTGTGTTTCATAAAAACTCCTCTATAGCTATCTATCTAAATTTTATTTAAAAGATAGAATTATAAATTAAAATGTCAAGCTAATTATGATGAACTGTTAATACTCTAATTATTATATTTTCCCACTGTGAATGCCAAATTATAACATATATCAACCTCCTGTATATCTTCCCTAATATCTTCCTTGACACCAATATGCTGTTACTTTAATATCTTACTTACGAGCCAATTGCAAAACGCTCCATTTTGGCCGATCTCTGCGTTGGGCTCAAATTTTAATCCTCGAAATACACTATGTATTCCTGTGGTTGAAATTTTCGCCTGCCTTGAGCTTGACCAAACTGAAACGTTTTGAAACCGACTCTTACATTTAATATATCGACTGCTTTTTAACCTTCTTAATAAAGTTATAATAAAAGAAAAGTTTATGATAAACCCCAATACACGTACCGGTCAATTTTATTTTACTGAAAGAGTTCTCATTCTACTGCTTTTTACCGCTTGTTTATTCATTTCTTCGTGTAACAAAAACAATAACTCTTCCATGAAATATACTGGCATAATGGATGCGGATATTACCCGTGTCAGCTCACAGGCACAGGGTATAATAACCGGGCTTAAATTTGACGAGGGCATGTTAGTAAAAAATGACCAGGTGCTTGTAAATGTGGAAACCGAAAAACTCGGTTACCAGCTTGATCAGAATAAAGCACTTCTTGAAGAACTTAAGAATCAATACAATGCTTTGCTTGCACAACTTGAAAAAGCAAAATTTGAAAGAGATAATATAAAAGTTAAATATGACCGCTTTTTAAACCTTTTTAAGATAAATGCAGCCGTGCAGCAGGATGTTGATGATCTTAAAACCCAATATGGCGCTGCAAACGAGCAGGTTAATTATATCCGGTCTTCAATTGATGCAATTAACAGCAAGGCAAAACAGGTGAAATCCGCATCAGATATCATTAATAAGCAGCTCAAAGATGCAACAATTACATCTCCTGTTACAGGTACGGTATTGGTAAGGTATGTTGAAAACGGAGAACTGCTTACCACAGGAAGTCCCGTATGTGATATCGCTGATATATCTACACTATGGACAAAAATTTATGTAGAAGAAAAAAACCTGCCTTTTATAAAGCTTGGTCAGAAAGTACAGGTTAAAATTGACGGAATTGAGGATAAAACAATGGAAGGCCGGGTATCATGGATATCGGATCAATCGGAATTCACTCCCAAAACCATCCTTACCGAAGAGACAAAAGCTTCTTTGGTATATGCCGCAAAAGTTACTGTGTCTAATGATGACGGAATTTTAAAAATCGGTATGCCTGTTACAGTTATTGTAAACAGGGAATCATAATGTTGCCTATAATAAGCATCAAAAATTTTTCAAAATCCTACGGTAAAACAAAGGCGGTTGCAAACTTAAACATAGATATCGAAAAAGGCGAATTGTTTGGCCTGATAGGGCCGGACGGAGCCGGAAAAACCACAACCATAAGAGCTCTTGTAACCTTGATTGCACCGGATACAGGAGAAATTTATGTCAACAATCTTGATGTTTCAAAAGATATAAGAAAAATCAGAAGCATAACCGGCTACATGCCTCAAAGGTTTTCTTTATATCCCGATCTTTCCGTAAACCAGAACCTGAATTTTTTCGCAAAACTGTTTGAAGTTCCAAAAAAAGAAATCGCCGAAAGGAAAAAAAGGCTTTTTCAGTTCAGCAATCTTGAACCCTTTGCGAAAAGGCTTGCAGGACAGCTTTCCGGAGGTATGAAGCAAAAGCTTGCTCTATCATGTACTCTTATTCATGATCCTGTTGTGCTTATACTTGATGAGCCTACAACCGGCGTCGATCCTGTTTCAAGAAACGAATTCTGGATAATTTTGAAGGAATTAAAAAACGAAGGCGTTACAATTCTTGTGTCTACACCATACATGGATGAAGCGCTCAAATGCGATCGCATAGCAATTATGCACGAAGGAGTTATTCTTGCCTGCGGAAATCCCGAAACGCTTACCAGTCGTATAGATAATAATATCTACAAGCTTTCCGGAACGGATCTTATCAGTAATATAGACCCGATTGCAAAGATCACAGGTATAATTTCCGTTCAGTCTTTCGGTGACAGCCTTCACCTTACTTTTCCAAAAAATATATCTGCTGAAAAAATCAATGAAGATATTAAAGACATTTTAAAACAAAACTTTGATTTAACACAGATAGAACCATCGGTTGAAGATTTGTTTATAGCGCTTGTTGAAGGTAATAATGTTAATGGAAACTGATATTGCAGTAAGCGTATCAAAGCTTAGCCGCCATTTCGGAAAATTTGTGGCGGTGGATGAAATTTCTTTTGAAGTAAAAAAAGGGGAAATATTCGGCTTTTTGGGAGCAAACGGAGCCGGAAAAACAACGGCTATTAAAATACTTTGCGGACTTTTAAAACCAACATCAGGTGAAGCTAATGTTGCAGGTTTTAATATCAAAACAGATAGTACTAACATAAAAAAACATATAGGCTACATGAGCCAGAAATTTTCTCTTTATGAAGATCTTACAGTCAAAGAGAATATTGAATTTTACGGAGGAATATACGGCTTATCCAGAAAAGAGATACTGAACAAAACAAAGCTTCTTGTATCCGAGCTTCATCTGGAAAATGTGCAAAATTCTTTAACCAAAACCCTGCCTATGGGATGGAAACAGAGACTTGCATTAAGTACTTCTTTACTTCATGATCCTCCCATTATATTTTTAGATGAGCCTACAGGCGGAGTTGACCCTGTTTCTCGGCGCAACTTCTGGAGGATAATCTATGAAATCGCAAATAGCGGGAAAACCGTATTTGTCACAACCCATTACATGGATGAAGCCGAATACTGCAACAGGCTGTCTATAATGCATAAAGGCAAAATAATAGAAATGGGAACACCTGCTGACCTCAAAATGAAATATGGCAAAGATTCCATTCAGGATGTTTTTGTTGAACTGGTCGGGTAAGATTAAAAATGAAACTGCGAAGAATTACAAATTTTATTATTAAAGAATATATACATATTTTCAGAGATAAGGTTTCTCTTATTATAATAATTCTTATGCCGATCGTCATGGTGATTCTATATGGTTATGCCATTACGTTTGATATGAAAAACATAAGTTTTGCTACAATCGATGACAGTAAAACACAAAAGAGCCGGGAGCTTATCCAAAGCTTTACAGGAAATAAATTTTTTGTATTAAAATTTATGGATATAAAACGCAGCGAAACAGATTCTTTGTTTAAAGAAAGAAAAATCCAGATGGTTCTGGTAATTCCCAAAGATTTTTCCGAAAGCCTTACCTCAAAGCAAACAACAAAAGTACAGCTTTTGATAGATGCCGCGGATTCAAATGTTGCGACATTTATAAATAACTACAGCAACAAGGTAATGCAGATATATAATGGGAAAATCAACATCGAAACTCCCGGAATAATAAATCTTGAACCACGGATATTTTTCAATCCTGACTTAAAAAGCTCCAGGTTTTTCGTACCCGGACTTGTGGCATTTATACTTCTTCTTATAAGCGCATTATTAACATCCATTGCCATTGCACGTGAAAAGGAAACCGGTACTTTAGAACAAATTCTGGTTTCACCGGTTTATCCTGTAGAAATAGTAATAGGAAAAGTAATCCCATATGTAACATTAGGTTTTTTAAACGGAACCATAATCATTCTTTTTGCAAAGTTTTTGTTTAAAGTGCCCATTAACGGCAGCCTGATATTAATGAGTGCTTTTGCGCTTTTGTATATATTTGTAGCAATGAGTTTTGGCCTTATGATTTCCGCATCTGCACAATCACAGCAGTCAGCGATGCTTGCGGTTATTATGGCAACCGTTCTTCCGACCATTATGTTAAGCGGATTTATTTTTCCTATTGCAAGTATGCCTCTTCCCCTTCGGCTAATATCAAATCTGATACCTGCCACTCATTTTTTAATCATCATACGTGGCATTATGCTCAAAGGAACCGGGTTTATGATGCTTTGGAAACAGGTGGCGGCTTTGTCCGCTATCGGCCTTTTTATGATATCTATTGCAATTAAACGTTTTAAAATGACTTTGGAATAATAAAATGCGCCAGATATTTTATCTTGTTCAAAAAGAATTCAGGCAGGTTTTTCGCGATAAGGCAATGCTTAGAATTATTTTTATAGTTCCTCTGGTTCAAATTGTTATTCTTGGAAACGCTATTACAACAGATGTTAAAAATATAAAGCTTGTCATTCAGGATCAGGACAGGACACCATACAGCAGAGAATTGGTTCTTCAGTTTGTCCACTGCGGATATTTTAAAACTATAGGATTTGAAGAAAGCTACAGCAAGCTTTCAGATTACCTTAGTTCAGGAAAAGCAAATCTTGCAATAGTAATCCCAAAACATTTCCAGCGGCATATAGTGCTTAATAAAAAACCGGATGTTCAGGTTCTTGTTGATGGAGTAGATGGAAACTACGCCGGAGTGGCTCTTGGTTATATTTCGGAAATTATGCAAAACTATCAGAAACGGCTGATAGAATCTTCTCCCGATTTAGGTTTTCATGTTAAAAATATTCACAGAGTGGAAACGGAACCAAGGTTCTGGTATAATCCAAATCTGGAAAGCAAACCATATATTGTACCGGGAATCATCGCCATTATGCTTCTTATAATTACGATGTTTCTTACAAGTATGGGCATAGTGCGCGAGAAGGAAATCGGGACACTGGAACAGCTTATGGTAACACCGATAAGATCATATCAGCTTGTTCTCGGTAAAATTATACCTTTTTCCATTCTCGGCATTGTTGTGATAAATATTGCAATGGGTTTCATCTATCTTATTTTCGGGATAGCAGTTAAAGGCAGCCTTCTTCTTATGGTATTTGAATCTATGATTTTTATAATTTCAACGATAGGGCTCGGTGTTTTTATTTCTACAATAGCGGATACCCAGCAGCAGGCTCTGTTTCTGGCCTGGTTTACCATGATTTGCTTCATACTACTTTCGGGTTTTTTTATTCCTATTGCAAATATGCCCCATGTAATACAAAAGATCACGCTTTTTAACCCGCTTCGCTACTTTATAATAATATTGCGGGAAATATATCTCAAAGGAACTACAATAAAAGATCTTATACCTGAAACTCTTTCACTGGTTACTTTCGGCAGTTGTTTATTTCTTGCGGCAATAATAAGATTTAAGAAAAAACTGGGATAATATTTATTTTATGATAACAAAACTGAGAAAAATCAAACCTGCGGCAGATAAACGGGCTTTAATTTTTATAGCCGGTTTCATATGGATTTGCAGCGGAATAATGCTGTTAAGTTTTTCATATTACTGGCTGCATGAAATACAAAATATAAATTATTGGTTGATAGCAGGTATTAGTTTTGTATTATCTTTGTTAATACACCATTTTGGATTTTTGAAAATTGTAGATATAAACTTAAGACGATTACTTCCTGCCAAAGAAAAAAAGTGCATATTTTCTTTCATGGACTGGAAGAGTTATATAAATGTGGCAGTAATGGCAGTAATAGGAATAATTGTCCGGAATTCAACAATTCCCAAGATTTATTTATCGATAGTATATGCGGCAATAGGATTTGCGCTTATACTTTCGAGTGTAAGGTATATGAGGATATTCTTTTTCCATCTTGGAAAAAATGCTTAACATGAAATCAGCAAATACGGCTTTTCGCTGTTTTGCGTGGGTAAACAGTTGCCGTAGGGTAACCACATTTGGAAATGACATAATCAACCCCCGTATAAAAAACAAATCACAGTAAATTCCCCCTTAAAAAAGGGGGCCAGGGGGTTGTTCCGTATTTTATTACAACCCCCTTAATCCCCCTTTGCTAAGGGGGAATCTGAGAGAGGGAACGGGCATTTACCAATCAGATAAGGAAATGTAAAATGATATTTTATGACGGACACGTTCATTTTTTCTGGACAGGTTCTTTTGAGCCTGTGAGGCCCAAGTGGCAGTCTCTGATAGATCGGGGTTTAAGAGGAGTCGCTGTTATCATTGTAGCCTATCACCCCGATGATATAAATAATCTTTTAAAATTAATTCCTGTCGCTTACCATGACAGAACAGGTGATTCCTTTTTTTTCAATGAAGGATCAGGATTTGACATTTCAACTGCAAAAAAAATAAATGAAGATGAGTTTAATATTTTTCCATATCTTGATACCCGGTTTATAGAAGGTCAGTCAGTTGATCTTATACCATATCGCAAAAGCGGATTCAAAGGGTTAAAAATTTTATATGTTCCGGAAGAAGACAAGGAGCTTGGCATTATAGGTTGGGAGAATTATTTCAAACGTTCGGTAAAAGAATCGGAGAAGCTTATAATAAATATGACAGAGCAGGCGGTAAGTTTCGGCTGGCCGGTAATCTTTCATGCCGATCTTAGAAAGTACAATGATTTTGTAAAAGAAGTTCTTCAGGCATATCCGAAGCATCCTGTAGTAATTCCGCATTTTGGTTCTTCAAGAAAACTCATATCACAGTTAATGGATCAATACAAAAATTGTTATACAGATTTTTCTTCCCTGCTGCCCTTTATGAAAAAAGACAGCAAAAAGTATGTGGATTTTATTACAACATACAGCGACCGTGTTTTGTTCGGTTCGGATACAGTATTCGATGAACCGGCTCTGACAGCCGAGTATTATGATTTCATATTAAAGTATGTTGATGATGATAATGTTCGCACAAATATTTTATCCGGTAATTATATGCGTATTCATGGGTTTTAGAGGAGAAATATATGCCGAAAAAAATATCTGAAGACGACAGAAAATGCAGAATAGATGCCGATTCGGTTTTAAAAACAAGAACCCGTCTTCCGGGGGTTGCAGAAAAGATAATAAAAAGTTGCTATGATACAAAATGTTTTACGCATATTGATTATGAGCCAATCCCTTCAAGAGAATTTGTTGTTGAAATTATAAATAAATCGAAAGAAATTCTGTTTCCGGGTTTTTTTGCGAAAGAAAAGATTGATCCTGCAAACCTTAAATACTGCATGGGTCAAAATGTTTCCGTTTTATTTGATATGGTTTCGGAGCAGATCTCAAACTGCATAAGACACGATTGTTTCAGGTATAGCCAGGAATGCAGCGATTGCAGCCAACGTGGAAATAAAATAGCCATAGAATTTCTTGAATCCATTCCGTCTATCCGCAAAATACTTGCAACCGATTTAAAGGCTGCATTTGACGGAGATCCTGCTGCTTCAAGCCATGATGAGATTATTTTCAGCTACCCCGGCCTTTATGCCATAATGGTTTACAGGCTGGCCAACAAACTTTTTAAAAGCGGTGTACCTCTTCTTCCGCGCATGATAACCGAATATGCTCACAGTCTTACAGGTATAGATATACATCCGGGAGCAACAATTGGCGAAAGCTTTACGATTGATCACGGCACAGGGGTAGTAATAGGTGAAACATCTGTTATCGGCAAAAATGTTCGTATATACCAGGGCGTAACACTGGGAGCTCTTTCACTTCCAAAAGACGCCGGTATACTTCTTAAAGGAAAAAAACGGCATCCGACAATAGAAAATGATGTGATTATTTATGCGGGGGCCACGATACTTGGTGGAAATACCGTAATAGGAAAACGTTCTGTGATCGGCGGAAATGTCTGGATAACCGAATCTGTAAGGCCCGATACAACCGTTATTATGGAAAATCCCCGTCTTATTTATAAAAAAAACTATAAGATCCAAACGTAAGAGGAAATGCGGATATTAAACCCGAAGGATCATAGCAATGACTGAATTATTACCGGCAGAAACAATTGTCAGCAAAATATACTTTATAAGGGATTCAAAGGTTATGCTTGATAGAGACTTAGCAGAGCTCTACGAAGTAGAGACAAAAGTCCTAAAACAGGCGGTCAGAAGAAACATTGACCGCTTCCCTCCTGACTTCATGTTTGAGCTGTCAATAGAAGAATTTGAAAATTGGATTTACGGTAAAAGAAAAGAAACGGGAATACGGTAAGTAGAGGCAATGTTGCAGTAGTTGAAAGAATAGTTTTTGAATAATTTTCAATATAAATAATTATTGATTTAATTTATCCAAAGTGTTAGCCAATTTTAAATTTATGTTCATTGGACAAGCTGTTCTATTTTATACAGGAATAAGTAACCCCTTATCTTGTTTTGGTTTTTTTACTCTCTCTAATACCGGGTTGCATTCAAAGAGATAGCAAGGCGGCAAGGAGGTTTTACTCTTCCGGGAACCATTACTTCAATCTAAACCCAATGTTTTTTTAAGATCACCATGAGATAGCCATTTTTTATTTTTTATTTTAACTTCAACGGCGGATAAATAATCGATTTTATCCTGTTCAACTTCCTTTAATCTCAAATATTCTTTATAATCCAGGATAACGGCCACAGGTTTATTGTCTTCTTTTATTATTTGTGTCTTAATCATTATAAGCTCCCTGCCTATGTTTTATTTCATAAATCAAAATAATGTTACCATTGTCTTCAAATATAATTCTATAGGTTCCTGCCCGAAGTCTTTTAAATTCTCCATATTTACCCTTCAATACTTTAACGTCAAATTTCTCTTCGGGATTTTTTGCATAGGCTTCTATGGTTTTTAATATCATACCGGCGCTTTTTTTATCACCTTTATATATTTTGTTTATTTGCTTTACTGCTTTTTCAGAGTATTGAATTTCCATCATACGCTTTTTGCCGGTTTGGGTGATAGCAGCATGCTCAGTCTATCTCGGTTTTATTTATTTATCCTTATTGTGATTACTATCTCATAAACATCTTGCCTTATCAAGGCGGTTTTTGCCAATCTTCTGATAATTTACTTCAATTGCCTTGCCCTATACCGGGGCTCTTTACATTCAAAGGAATACCGGCATAAGTGAAAATTATATGGGCAAAATACGATGCAAATTTAAAGTGTCACGTTAAATTTACATTATATTGATAATAAGAAATCTCTAATACTTTTTAAATATTTATTGATTTAATTAAAGCAAAATGTTAGCGGAATTTATGTATAGTTGCTCATTATTGTCGAAGATTTCCCGTTGCTTTCAATATAGAATCTTCAATAAATAATCCGTTATATCGTTTTAGCTTTTTACTCTTAAAAGGATTAAGAATGACCGGATACAATAAAGCCCCGATCTTCAGATAATTGAAGCAAGGGGCTTTTGTTTTTTTAGGGCAGGCTATGCGGGATATTGAGGATTCAATGTAAATGAATCATCCTTCTATATGAACCGTAAAATTGAATGATATACATAAAGATAGAAAAATATTACCATAAAAAATCTGTTAATAAGCTATATAATTATTGAATATAATAAAATAAATAAATTACAAGTTTTGTGTAGCTAACTTTTGGTTTTAGAATAATTTGTTTTTAATCTTTCCAGAGTTTCTTACAATGGTAAAGCTATCCAAAACTTTATAATCACTTGTTATTCTTTTCTGTAGAATGGAGACCATGTAAAACCACCGCCTAAGAAAAACCCAACCAAAAAAAAGAAAAGGAGTCTCAATAAATGTTTACCGAGTTCCTTCAAAGTTTCAATAGTTACAGTGTCGTCTTTAGCTTCATTACTCTCATTATTGGGATTATCTTTGGAAACTGGCAAGCCATTGGACGTGATAAGCGGAAAGAATTTAACAACATCTCTGTAGATCTGTTTACATCTCTTAGTAACCAGATTAAACACGGAGGACATGCTGTATCCGCATACTATAGTTTGTTTGTTGATTGAGCATTACATCCCGATTTATAAACGAGCACGCTTCCGCATGGCCGTTGGCAAATATGAGAACGCCAAGCAAGATATAAGCACATATGATACTGCTACCGGGGTTGCTACGATTAATGAAGAAAATCTTAGACATTTAATCTCCTGTGCAAAAAAACTATTTAGTTACGTTAAAAGACGTTGATAAATCGCATAACCACCTGTTATAAAACTTTTAATAACATATAGGAGAATAACATGGGCAAAGTATTTAAGTTTATAGTAATAATTGCTATTTTTGGACCGTTAATCAATGGTTGCACTTCCGCAAGAATATCAAAATCTTTAGCATCCGGATCTATTGGATGCCCACCAAATCAAATAATAATAACGAATGAAACCGTTTATCGTGGTATTCATAACTTCACCGCAACATGTGAAGGCATCGAATATCATTGTACTTATATGTATCCCAACCCTATTAACTGTAAAAAAAGTTCATCAGAAAATATAAACAAAAAAAAATCCTCTTTAGACGATGGGGTATATAATTAATCTCTCTATATGCTTTTTGATGAAGCATAATATAGCGGGAACAAAACAATTATTATAAACCAAATAAGGATATCAAATTGACTTTCAACACTTTCATCGGCCTCCTGATTCTCGCTTGTATCGGGGCGTATTTTGCTTGGAGAAATAACCATAAAGTCCGTCAAGCCAATGCTGCTGCCGAGTTTAGAAAATCCTTTGACCGAGATTTCAGTTTTAATCTTTTCAATAATTTTACCATAGACAAGTTTAGCGCTGTCTTTGCTACTCACAAAGAAGCTGCCCGGCTTTTCACCCCCCATGTTTTCTTCCCCATAAGGGGATGCTTCAACAAAAAATGGAATAATTACGAACAATGGGCAAAGGATATACTTACAGAAAGCCTTCATAAACCAGACGGAGTTTATAAACTTACGCTTGCCTATCAAGGCAGAAATTATGTTGCTGAATATAAAAAACATATTGACTCCCAATAAACTTTAAATTATATTGTTGATGGCACAGCAATATCAGTCCCAGCCACATCAGCTGCTTCCACCAGTTTCAGGCCAAATTGTTTAGCTCGGTTTTTCATGTTTTTTATTATTCTCTGTTTATATTGCATCT